>NZ_JAGMUE010000291.1:64969-65928 GCF_019049165.1 Streptomyces sp. AC627_RSS907 | reverse complement strand
CGCGGCCCGCAGTCACGCTAGGCCCGGCCGCCTCCCCCCCTTCCCCTCCCTTCCCCTCCCTTCCCCTCCCTTCCTCGCCCTCCCCTCTTCTCCCCCTCTCACCCCCGCATTTCGGCACTTGGGTCCACCGGGCGTGAGAAACGTTCCGTCACTTTGTCGACACGGCCACATTCGGCCATGTATCGACAAAGTGCGAAACCGTTCGATCTTCGAATGATCGACCGCGTGTCCGAATTGCTCGGATTGTTACTCACCAGATCGTGATCATTCCCTAAAGGCGGACGGGTTCGGTGCCGAAGACGACTGTGACCTTGAAAGCACGGTTCGTCCCGGCTTCACCCCCAGGAGCCGGCCCCGTCCCGCCACCCCAGGAGGCCTGGTGTCCGTTCTCCTCGAGCAGCCTGCAAGCCTGGTCGCCTACCGCCCGAACAAGCCGACCGCCATGGTGGTCGTGGCCGACCCGCGCGTCCGTTCCACCGTCACCCGCCATCTGTGGGCGCTCGGTGTGCGCGACGTCATCGAGGCCTCGTCCGTCGCGGAGGCTCGTCCCCGCATCGGCAACCCCCGCGACATCTGCGTCGCGGACGTCCATCTCCCCGACGGCTCGGGCCTGACCCTGCTGTCGGAGACCCGCGCCGCCGGCTGGCCCAACGGGCTCGCCCTGTCCGCCGCCGACGACATCGGGGCCGTACGCAACGCCCTCGCCGGCGGCGTCAAGGGCTACGTCGTCACCGGTACCCGCACCAACGTCGGGCTCCCCATCCGGCCGGGCGCCGCCCCCATCGGCGCCGCCGCCGCCCGCCTGCACCGCCGCCCCCCGGGTGCCCCGAGCCACCCGGGCGGCTACCGCGAGCTCTCCGGGCGCGAGGTGGAGGTGCTGCGACTGGTCGCGGAGGGCCAGTCGAACAAGGCGATCGGCGTCTCGATGGGCCTGTCCGCCCTGACCGTCAAGAGCCACC
>NZ_JAGMUE010000291.1:0-64876 GCF_019049165.1 Streptomyces sp. AC627_RSS907 | reverse complement strand
TTCCGTCGGCGGGCGTCGTCGATCCACCGATACCCTTGACAGGTGACCGACGCCCACGAAACCGCAGCAGACCCTTCACTGCGAACCACCGGAGGCGCCCCTCCGGACGACGCCGGATCTTCTGTGACTCAGGCGCCGACCCCCTTGCTCGAGCCACGCGAGGGCATTCCGCCGGTGATCGCCGACGCGTCCGCCCTCGCCGAGGTGACCGCCGCCTTCGCCGCCGGACGCGGCCCCGTCGCGGTCGACGCCGAGCGCGCCTCCGGCTACCGGTACGGCCAGCGCGCGTACCTCGTACAGCTGCGCCGCGAGGGCGCCGGGACCGCGCTGATCGACCCGGTGGCCTGTCCGGACCTGTCCGGGCTGGGCGCGGCGATCGCCGACGTGGAGTGGGTGCTGCACGCGGCCACGCAGGACCTGCCGTGCCTGCGCGACATAGGGATGGTGCCCGCCCGCATCTTCGACACCGAGCTGGCCGGGCGGCTCGCCGGATTCCCGCGCGTCGGCCTCGGCGCGATGGTGGAGAACGTGCTGGGCTTCGTCCTGGAGAAGGGCCACTCGGCCGTCGACTGGTCGACACGCCCGCTGCCCGAGCCCTGGCTGCGCTACGCCGCCCTCGACGTCGAACTCCTCGTCGACCTGCGCGACGCGCTGGAGAAGGAGCTGGACCGGCAGGGCAAGCTGGAGTGGGCCCGCCAGGAGTTCGACGCGATCGCGTCGGCCCCGCCGGCCGAGCCCCGCAAGGACCCGTGGCGCCGTACGTCCGGCATGCACAAGGTGCGCCGGCGGCGTCAGCTCGCCGTCGTGCGGGAGCTGTGGCAGACCCGGGACCGCATCGCGCAGCGCCGGGACGTCTCACCGGGCAAGGTGCTCGGCGACGCGGCCATCGTCGAGGCGGCGCTCGCGCTGCCGGCCAACGCGCACGCGCTGGCCGCGCTGAACGGGTTCGGCCGGGTCAACCGCCGGCAGCTCGAGCAGTGGCAGGTGGCGGTCGACCGGGCCAGGAGCCTGTCCGAGTCGCAGCTGCCGCAGCCCGGCCAGGCGGTGACCGGCCCGCCGCCGCCGCGTGCGTGGGCCGACAAGGACCCGGCCGCCGCGGCCCGGCTGTCCGCGGCGCGGGCCGGGGTGACGGCGCTGGCCGAGCAGTTGAACATGCCGCAGGAGAACCTGATCACGCCGGACACGGTGCGCAGGGTCTGCTGGGAGCCGCCGGCGACGGTCGACGCCCGGTCCGTGGCCGCGGCCCTCGCCGGACACGGGGCCCGGCCGTGGCAGGTCGAGCAGGTGACGCCGGTGCTGGTGACGGCGCTGTCCCAGGAGGTGTCGTAGGTCCGGCGGCGGTGAGTTCCGGCCGGCGTCCGGAGGTGGCGCCCGGGACCAGGCGGTGTGACGTTCACCGCTTGGGCCGGGGGGACTGGGCAGCTACGTTACCCATAAGTAGCATGGGCCTGAGCGCGCGCTCAGTGCATGCGTGCCGCAGCAGCAGTGCCATCCCGCACCCTGGAGGAGAGCCATCGTGCCTCGTACCGTCAGGGACGTCGTCTTCGTAGACGGCGTCCGCACCCCGTTCGGCAAGGCGGGCCCGAAGGGCATCTACCACGAGACCCGCGCCGACGACCTGGTCGTGAAGGCGATCCGGGAGCTGCTGCGCCGCAACCCCGGACTCGATCCCAAGAAGATCGACGAGGTCGCCGTCGCCGCGACCACGCAGATCGGTGACCAGGGCCTGACCATCGGCCGCACGGCCGGCATCCTGGCGGGCCTGCCCACCTCGGTCCCGGGCTACTCCATCGACCGCATGTGCGCGGGCGCCCTGACCGCCGTCACCACCGTGGCCGGCTCCGTCGCCTTCGGCGCCTACGACGTCGCCATCGCGGGCGGTGTCGAGCACATGGGCCGCCACCCGATGGGCGAGGGCGTGGACCCGAACCCGCGGTTCGTCAGCGAGAAGCTGGTCGACGAGTCCGCCCTCTTCATGGGCATGACCGCCGAGAACCTGCACGACCGCTACCCGGGCATCACCAAGCGGCGTGCCGACGAGTACGCCGTGCGCTCGCAGGAGAAGGCCGCCAAGGCGTACGCCAACGGCAAGATCCAGGCCGACCTGGTGCCGATCTCGGTGCGCCGCACCAACGAAGAGGCCGGTGAGACCGGCTGGGGCCTGGTCACCGCCGACGAGCCGATGCGTCCGGGCACCACGCTGGAGAACCTGGCGGGCCTGAAGACGCCGTTCCGCGTGCACGGCCGGGTCACCGCGGGCAACGCGGCCGGTCTGAACGACGGCGCGACCGCCTCCCTCATCGCGAGCGAGGACTTCGCCCGGGAGAACGGCCTGCTGGTCAAGATGCGCCTCGTCTCGTACGCCTTCGCGGGCGTCGAGCCGGAGGTCATGGGCTACGGCCCGATCCCGGCGACGGAGAAGGCCCTGGCCCAGGCGGGCCTGTCCATCTCCGACATCGGCCTGTTCGAGATCAACGAGGCCTTCGCCGTCCAGGTCCTCGCGTTCCTGGAGCACTACGGCATCGCCGACGACGACGCGCGCGTCAACCAGTACGGCGGCGCCATCGCCTTCGGCCACCCGCTCGCCTCCTCCGGCGTCCGCCTGATGACGCAGCTGGCCCGCCAGTTCGAGGAGCAGCCGCACGTCCGCTACGGCCTGACCACCATGTGCGTCGGCTTCGGTATGGGCGCGACGGTCATCTGGGAGAACCCGCACTTCGAGGGGGACAAGTGAGCACCACCGCAGAGCTGCTGAAGGGTGCGGCCGAGCTGTTCCCGGGCGAGGTCGTCACGCAGGCGCACGTACGCCACTTCGACCTCCCCCTGGGTGCGGGGCGCTTCGCCCTGATCACCCTGGACAACGGCCACGACCACACCAAGCCGACCACGCTCGGCCCGCAGTCGCTGGCGAACATCGACGCCGCGATCGACCAGGTCGAGAAGGAGGCCGCGGACGGCGACATCGTCGGCGTCGGCGTCACCGGCAAGCCGTTCATCTTCGCCGTCGGCGCCGACCTCAAGGGCGTCGAGCTGCTGAAGCGGCACGAGGACGCGCTGGCCATCGGCAAGGGCGGCCACGACGTCTTCAAGCGGCTGTCGAAGCTCGCCGTGCCGACCTTCGCGTACTACAACGGCGCGGCCATGGGCGGCGGCGTGGAGATCGGTCTGCACTGCTCCTACCGGACGGTGTCGGCGGCCCTCCCGGCCTTCTCCCTTCCCGAGGTCTTCCTCGGCCTGGTCCCCGGCTGGGGCGGCTGCACGCTGCTGCCGAACCTGATCGGCGCCGACAAGGCCGTCTCGGTGATCATCGAGAACAGCCTGAACCAGAACAAGCAGCTCAAGGGCAAGCAGGTCCACGAGCTCGGGATCGCGGACGCGATCTTCGAGGGCGCTGACTTCCTGGAGCAGTCGCTGACCTGGACCGCGTCCGTCCTCAAGGGTGAGATCCAGGTCGAGCGCCCGGCGATCGACCGCGGCGAGGCCTGGGACCAGGCCGTCGCCAAGGGCCGTTTCATCGCGGACGGCAAGGTGCACGGCGCCGCCCCGGCCGCCTACCGCGCCCTGGACATCATCGCCGCCGCCAAGAACGGCGACCTCCAGCAGGGTTACGACGCCGAGGACCAGGCTCTCGCCGACCTCATCATGGGCGGCGAGCTGCGGTCCGGCATCTACGCGTTCAACCTGGTGCAGAAGCGCGGCAAGCGCCCCGCGGGTGCCCCGGACAAGTCGCTGGCCCGTCCGGTCACCAAGGTGGGCGTGGTCGGCGCCGGTCTGATGGCGTCGCAGCTCGCGCTGCTGTTCCTGCGCCGCCTCGAGGTGCCGGTCGTGCTGACCGACATCGACCAGGAGCGCGTCGACAAGGGTGTGGGCTACGTCCACGCCGAGATCGACAAGCTGCTCGGCAAGGGCCGGATCAACCAGGACAAGGCCAACCGCCTCAAGGCGCTGGTGACCGGTGTCCTGGACAAGGCCGAGGGCTTCGCGGACGCGGACTTCGTCATCGAGGCCGTGTTCGAGGAGATGGGCGTCAAGCAGAAGGTGTTCGCGGAGGTCGAGGCGGTCGCCCCGGCGCACGCGATCCTCGCCACCAACACCTCCTCCCTCTCCGTGACGGAGATGGCGTCGAAGCTGAAGCACCCCGAGCGGGTCGTCGGCTTCCACTTCTTCAACCCCGTCGCGATCCTCCCGCTGCTGGAGATCGTCCGCGGCGAGCAGACGGACGACGCCGCGCTGGCCACGGCCTTCGGCGTCGCCAAGAAGCTGAAGAAGACCGCGGTCCTGGTGAAGGACGCCCCGGCGTTCGTCGTGAACCGCATCCTGACCCGCTTCATGGGCGAGATCCAGAACATCATCGACGAGGGCACCCCGGTCGCGGTCGCGGAGAAGGCGGTCGAGCCGCTCGGCCTGCCGATGTCCCCGCTGGTCCTGCTGGAGCTGGTCGGCCCGGCGATCGGCCTGCACGTCTCCGAGACGCTCAACAAGGCGTTCCCCGACCGCTTCAAGGTCTCCCCGAACCTGAAGGCGGTCGTCGAGGCGGGCAAGCGCGGCTTCTACGTCTACGACAGCGGGAAGCCGGAGCTGGACCCGGAGGTCGCCGCGCTGCTCCGGCAGGGCGACACCGTCCTCACCGAGGAGCAGGTCCGCGCCCGTGTCCTGGACGCGGTGGCCCAGGAGATCGGGCTCATGCTCGACGAGGGCGTCGTCGCCGAGGCCCAGGACATCGACCTCTGCCTGATCACCGGCGCCGGCTGGCCCTTCCACCTGGGCGGCATCACGCCGTACCTGGACCGCGAGGGCGTCGCCGAGCGGGTGAACGGGAAGCGGTTCCTGGAGTCCGGGGTGGCGAGCGTTCCGGCATAGCCGGCCTCCCTGTCCGACGGGGTGGGCCGCACGGTGACGATCCGTGCGGCCCACCCCGTCGTCGTCGGAGGTCTTCCACGAGGCCGGGAGGCCGGTGCCGTTGAGCGGCGTCGCGCTCTCCGGGACCGCGACGCCGCCGACGACGGCGCTCTGGTGCGTACCACTGCGCCGACGCCGCCTTCGGCCGCGGGTGTCGGCGGCGCCGGCCCCGCGGAAGGCGGCCCACGGCGACCCGCGGATCACGGAGCCGGGGCCGAGAAGCCCCCGGCGTCCCCGCCCATCAGGGGTCGTCCTCCTCAGACCGCCTGCCACGCTCCGAGCGCCAGCCCCGCCTCGTCCTTGCGCCGGGTCAGCAGCAGTTGCCCGGTCGACGGGGACAGGCTCGCGGCGACCACGCGGGCGTCGGCGTCCAGGGTGAGGGACACCAGCGCGTCGGCCGGCAGCGCCGGCCCGGACTCGGTCCACGCCGCGCCGATCTCCTCCTGCTCCGAGGGGTACGCGGCGAAGACGACCCGGCCGCTGTGCGCCGAGCGCTGGGCCACCAGCGTGCAGTCGTGGCCGTCGATGACGCAGCGGACGGCGGCGACCGGGCCCGGGCCGGCGGCGGCCACCAGGGGCACCGGCTTCTCGCCGGGACGCCAGGCGCACAGCTCACCGGTGCGGTCGTCGGTGAAGAAGGCGGTGGTGTGCTCCTCGGAGGTCGCGAGCGCGCGCAGGGTGCCCGGCCGGACGGCCACGTCGGTCCCCTCCCCCAGCACCGGCGGCGAGCCCGCCTTCTCCTGCCGCCAGTGCCGGAGCCCACCGGCCACGGCCGCGTAGAGCTCGACCCTGCCGGACTCCCCCGTCACGGCCGCGGGCTCCTCCTGGACGCCCCGTCCCTTCAGGTCCCGCCAGGGCTCCCAGCCGCCCTTCTCCTTCTGGGACACCATGCTCATGCCGCCGCCCCCGTTGCGGACGAAGACATGGGCACGCCCCTGCGCGTCGACCGCCACCGCCGGTGTCCCCGTCCGGTCGCCCTGCTTGTTGGGGTGGCCGCACGGCTGCCAGTCCAGGGGCGCGAGCAGGGGCCGGAAGTGCGTGGTGTGCACGAGGCCGGACTCGTCGGTCACGGTGGGCCGCCAGGCGACCAGATGGGCATAGTGGTCGGGGCCCCGGCCGACCGCGAGGCCGGGACGCAGTTCCTGGTCGCCGCCGATCCTGCGCGGGGCCTCCCAGGGCCCGGCGGGCGCGCGTTCGGCACGCCACAGGGCGGCGCCGTCCGTGGGGAGGTAGACACTGAGGCGGCCGTCGCGGCCGAGGAGAAGCCAGTCGCCGTTCACCGGGACACTCTAAGCGGGACCGTCCGCTCCGCGTCGGGCGGGTACGGCCATGGGCGCCGGCGCCCGTGCGACCCTGACGGCATGGACGACAACACACCCCTGCTCGTGATCGTCGACGCCGCGAACGTCGTCGGGTCGGTGCCCGACGGGTGGTGGCGGGACCGGCGCGGGGCCGCGGAGCGGTTGCGGGACCGGCTGGCGGCGGACGGCGTCCCGGGGCACCCCGGCCCGGTGGAGGTCGTCCTGGTCGTCGAGGGCGCCGCCCGCGGTGTGGACTCCGTTCCCGGCGTACGGGTGGAGTCGGCGTCCGGCAGTGGGGACGATCACATGGTCGGGCTGGTCGCCGGGGCCGCAGGCGGTGACCGCCCGGTCCTGGTCGTGACGGCCGACCGCGAGCTGCGCCGCCGGGTGAGCGAGCTGGGCGCGCGGGTGGCGGGGCCGAGGACGGTCCGGCCCGTGTGAGGGCGCCCGGAGGGCGTACGTGCCCGCGGGGCCGGTGCGGGGGCCGCCGGGGCTACGACGCGTCCGGGCCGGAGGGCGTGGGCGTGCCCGCCGGTTCCTCCTCGCCGAGGGCCATGCGGCTGTGCGTGCGGCCGTAGAGGAGGTACACGACGATGCCGATCGCCATCCACACGGCGAACCGGATCCAGGTCTCGGCCGGCAGGTTCAGCATCAGCCACAGCGAGGCGGCCACCGACACGACGGGCAGCAGCGGGACCAGCGGGGTGCGGAAGGCGCGGGGCAGGTCGGGCCGGGTACGGCGCAGGATGATCACGCTGATCGCGACGACGACGAAGGCGAAGAGCGTGCCGATGTTCACCAGCTCGGCCAGCTCGCTCAGACTGGTGAAGCCCGCGACGATCGCGATGATCACGCCGAGCAGGATGGTCGGCCGGTACGGGGTCCGGAACCTCGGGTGGACGTGGGAGAAGAAGCGCGGCAGCAGTCCGTCGCGGCTCATCGCGAAGAACACGCGGGTCTGGCCCAGCAGCAGGATCATGCACACCGTGGTCAGGCCGACCGCGGCGCCGAAACTGATCACACCCGCGAAGAAGGGGTGCCCGGTGGCCTTGAACGCGTCGGCGAGCGGGGCGTCGACGGACAGCTTGCTGTAGTGCTGCATGCCGGTGACCACGATCGACACCAGGACGTACAGGACGGTGCAGATGGCCAGCGAGCCGAGGATGCCGCGGGGCATGTCCCGCTGCGGGTTCTTGGTCTCCTCGGCGGCCGTGGCGACGATGTCGAAGCCGATGAAGGCGAAGAAGACGACGGAGGCGGCGGTGAAGATGCCCATCACGCCGAAGTTGGCCGGTGCCCACCCGAACATCAGCTGGATCAGGGGCGAATGCAGGCCGCCGCCCGCCTCCACCGGCTGGGAGTCCGGGATGAACGGGTCGTAGTTGGCACCCTTGACGAAGAAGGCACCCGCGATGATCACGACGAGGACGACCGCCACCTTGACGGCGACGACGAGCGAGGTGATCCGCGCCGACAGCTTCATGCCGAGCACGAGGATGACGGTGAGCACCAGCACCAGGGCGGCGGCCAGGATGTCGAAGCCGAACCCCTCGGCGCCGTCCCGGCCGCCGAGCGCCGCGGGCATCTGCCAGCCCGCGTTGTCCAGCAGCGAACGGATGTAGCCCGACCAGCCGACGGCCACCACCGCCGTGCCGAGCGCGAACTCCAGGACCAGGTCCCAGCCGATGATCCAGGCGGGCAGTTCGCCGAGCGAGGCGTAGGAGAAGGTGTACGCCGACCCGGCCACCGGGAGGGTGGAGGCGAACTCCGCGTAGCAGAGCGCGGCGAGCGCGCAGACGACACCGGCCACGACGAAGGCCAGGGCGACCGCGGGCCCGGCGTTGTTCTTCGCGACCGTGCCGGTCAGTACGAAGATGCCGGTGCCGATGACGACACCGACGCCGAAGACGGTGAGGTCGAGCGCCGACAGGGATTTCTTGAGCGCGTGCTCCGGTTCCTCCGTGTCACGGATGGACTGCTCGACCTTCTTGGTCCGGAAAAGGGTGCTGCTCACGGGAAACCTCCCACGCTTGGCGTCCTCGACGTGATCGAGAGGGGGCGTACTGCGTGTGCCCCGGCGTGGCTGGAATCACGCGGATGGGCCGGTTTCGCCACTGCAACGAGTGGAGATACCGGCCCATCGGCGGTACGTCAGTCGCGCGCGGCCTCCACCGAGTCCACCCCGGCGCCCGGACGCTCGTACCTGCCGTCGAGCTTGGCGACCAGGCCGGTGACCTGACGGGCGATGTCGGGGGCGGTGAGCCCGATCTCGGCCAGGACCTCGGCGCGGGAGGCGTGGTCGAGGAAGCGCGGCGGGATGCCGAAGTCACGCAGCGGTACGTCCACGCCCGCGTCGCGCAGGGCCTGGGCGACGGCCGAGCCGACGCCGCCGACGCGCGAGTTGTCCTCGACGGTGACGACCACGCGGTGGCGCTCGGCGAGCGGGGCCATGGCCTCGTCGACGGGCTTGACCCAGCGCGGGTCGACGACGGTGGTGGAGATGCCCTGCTTGTTCAGCATGTCGGCGACCTCCAGGCACATCGGCGCGAGCGCGCCGACCGAGACCAGGAGGACGTCCGGGGTGTCGGTGCCCGGGGCGCGCAGCACGTCCATGCCGCCGACGCGGCCGACGGCGGGTACGGCGGGGCCGACGGCGCCCTTGGAGAAGCGGACCACGGTCGGCGCGTCGTCCACCTCGACGGCCTCGCGCAGCTGGGCGCGGACCTGGTCGGCGTCGCGCGGGGCGGCGAGCCTGAGGCCGGGGACGACCTGGAGGATCGACATGTCCCACATGCCGTTGTGGGAGGCGCCGTCGGTGCCGGTGACACCGGCCCGGTCGAGCACGAACGTCACGCCGCACTTGTGCAGGGCCACGTCCATCAGCACCTGGTCGAAGGCGCGGTTGAGGAAGGTGGCGTACACGGCGAAGACCGGGTGGACCCCGCCGTGGGCGAGGCCGGCCGCGGAGACGGCGCCGTGCTGCTCGGCGATGCCGACGTCGTAGACGCGGTCGGGGAAGGCCTTGGCGAACTTGTCGAGGCCGACCGGCTGGAGCATGGCGGCGGTGATGGCGACGACGTCCTCGCGCTCCTCGCCGATCCTGACCATCTCGTCGCCGAAGACGGACGTCCAGTCGGCGCCGGAGCTGGAGATGGGCAGGCCCGTGTCGGGGTGGATCTTGCCGACGGCGTGGAAGCGGTCGGCCTCGTCCGCCAGGGCGGGCTGGTAGCCGCGGCCCTTCTCGGTGAGGCAGTGCACGATGACCGGGCCGCCGAAGCGCTTGGCGCGGGTGAGGGCGGACTCCAGGGCCTCGATGTCGTGGCCGTCGATCGGGCCGACGTACTTCAGGCCGAGGTCCTCGAACATCCCCTGCGGGGCGATGAAGTCCTTCAGGCCCTTCTTGGCGCCGTGCAGGGTGTCATAGAGGGGGCGGCCGACGACCGGGGTGCGCTCCAGGACCTCCTTGGTGCGGGCCAGGAAGCGCTCGTAGCCGTCGGTGGTGCGCAGGGTCGCCAGGTGGTTGGCGAGGCCGCCGATGGTGGGCGCGTAGGAGCGCTCGTTGTCGTTGACGACGATGACGAGCGGGCGGTCCTTGGCGGCGGCGATGTTGTTCAGCGCCTCCCAGGCCATGCCGCCGGTCAGCGCGCCGTCGCCGATGACCGCGACGACGTGCCGGTCGTCGTGTCCCAGGACCTGGTTGGCCTTGGCGATGCCGTCGGCCCAGCCGAGGACGGTGGAGGCGTGGCTGTTCTCGATGACGTCGTGCTCGGACTCGGCCTGCGAGGGGTAGCCGGACAGGCCGCCCTTCATCTTCAGCCTCGAGAAGTCCTGCCGGCCGGTGAGCAGCTTGTGCACGTAGGACTGGTGTCCGGTGTCCCAGAGCACCTTGTCGGTCGGGGAGTCGAAGACGCGGTGCAGGGCGAGGGTGAGTTCCACCACGCCGAGGTTGGGGCCGAGGTGGCCGCCGGTCTTGGAGACCGCGTCGACGAGGAAGGTCCGGATCTCCTCTGCCAGCCGGCCCAGCTCTTCCAGGCTGAGCCGGTCCAGATCGCGCGGTCCCGTGATGCGGGTCAGCAGCGGCACCCGTGCCTCCTTGCAGTAGAGCTGTTGCCGGGCTCGTCGAGTCTAATGTTCCGCTCCGGCGGAACGTGTCCGGGCGGTGCGTCGTACGTCACGCGATCGACTGTTCCCATCGGGGGCCGCTTCCACGTCTCGTCGAGCGCCCTTTTTCGGTGGACCGGTGCGCGACCGGTTTCCGGTGCGCCGCTGGCCACCGGTTTCCCCCGCGCCGGGCCACCACGAGCGTCGGCCGGCGGTCCGGCGAACGGCCACCGGTACGCCGGACCGCCCGCCCGGATCCCCGGTACAGAAACCGACCCCCACCGCTTTCCCCCGCACCGGACCGCCACAGGCATCGGCGGACGCGCCGGCGAACGGCCACCGATGCGCCGGACCGCCACGGGTTTCCGGTACGGGAACCGATCGCCACGGGCCCCCGCGCACCGGACCGCCACGGGCCCCGCGCACCGGACCGCCACGGGTTTCCGGTGCACCGGACCGCCACGGGTTCCCGGTGCACCGATCACCCCGGGGATTCCGGTGCACCGATCACCCCGGGGCTTCCGGTGCGCCGGTCGTCTGCCGGGGAAGGGCCCCCGCAAGGCGGCGAACGGGACTCCCGTGGCGCCGGGAACCGGGCGACCGGGCGACCGGCGCGCGGGCGACCGCTCCGGGCCGGCCCCTGGCCACGCGGCGCGGTCCGGCCCCGGCGCGGCACCGGGCCCGGTGGCCTCACCACGGGGTCCGCCCGCCGACCCGAGGCTCAGCCGGGTCGGCGGGCGGACCTTCGTCGGCCGTGCGCGGGCTACGCGCGGCCGGCCGTCTTCTGCGTCTTGCGGGTGACCGCGTCGATGACGACGGTCGCCAGCAGGACGCCACCGGTGATCATGTACTGGACCGGCGAGGCGATGCCCTCCAGGGCGAGGCCGTACTGGATCGAGACGATGACCATCACACCGAGCAGCGCGTCCCAGGTGCGGCCGCGGCCGCCGAAGAGGGACGTGCCGCCGATCACGGCCGCGGCGATGACGTTCATCAGGAACTCACCGGTGCCCGCGCCCTGGTTGGCGGAGGCGATCTTGGAGGCGACGAAGAGACCGCCGATCGCCGCGAAGGTGCCGGCGATCGCGAAGACCGAGATCCGGACCAGCTCCACGTTGATGCCGGCACGGCGCGACGCCTCGACGCTGCCGCCGAGCGCGAAGACCTTGCGGCCGTACGCGGTGCGGCGCAGCACGAAGTCCGTGAGCAGCAGGAACGCAAGGAAGATCACCACGGCCAGCGGCAGGCCCTTGTACTGGTTGAAGACGAACGCCACGGCGAAGGCCAGGACCGCGAGCAGTGCCGTGCGCACGATGATCTCGTTCAGCGGCCGGGACGGCACGCCGGCGGCCTCGCGGCGGCGGTTGTCGAAGAACGCGGTGAGGAAGTACCCCGCGGTCACGACGATCGCCAGACCGTAGGCGGCGGCCACGTCGCTGAAGTAGTAGCTGGTCAGCTTGACGACCACGCCCTCGGAGTCGAGGTTGATCGTGCCGTTGTCGCCCAGGATCTGCAGCATGAAGCCCTGCCAGAACAGCAGTCCGGCCAGCGTCACGGCGAAGGCCGGGACACCGATGCGGGCGAAGACGAAGCCGTGGATGGCGCCCGCCACCGTGCCGGTGAGGACGGCGCATATCAGGGCGAGTATCTCGTTCATCCCGTGCGTGACGCTCAGCACGGCGAAGGTGGCGCCCGCGACACCGCTGACCGAACCGACCGACAGGTCGATCTCGCCGAGCAGCAGGACGAAGACGATGCCGACCGCGATCATGCCGGTGCCGACCATGGCGACCGACATGTCGGAGAAGTTGCCGGCGGTGAGGAAGTTGGAGTTCAGGCTGGTGAAGATGGCCCAGATGATCAGCAGACCGACGACGACGGGGAGGGACCCGAGGTCGCCCGCCTTCATCTTCCGCTTGAACTCGTCGACGTAGCCGGCGAGGCCCTGCTCGCGCACCAGCAGCCGCGGGTCGACCGCGGTGACCGCGGCGGAGGCCGCGTCGGGGTTCTCCACCGCGCGGTCCTCGGCGGAAGCGCCGGCGGGCGTGGAGGTCTTGTCGATGCTCACTTCTTGATCTCCCCATGGGTGCGCGCCGCACGACGGGTCACGGCGTTGTCCGTGGCGCCCGTGATGGCGGAGATGATCTCTTCCTGCGAGGTCGACTTGACCTCGAAGACGCCGTTGTTGCGCCCGAGGCGCAGGACGGCCACCTTGTCGGCGACCGCCTTGACATCGGCCATGTTGTGGCTGATGAGGATGACGGCGTGACCGCGCTCGCGCAGCCGCTCGACGAGGTCGAGGACCTGCGCGGTCTGCTCGACGCCGAGGGCGGCGGTGGGCTCGTCGAGGATGACCAGTTTGGGCTCGCCGAGCATGGACCGGGCGATCGCCACGACCTGGCGCTGACCGCCGGAGAGCGAGGCGATCGGGATGCGGACGCTGGGGATGCGGATGGACAGCGTGTCCAGCAGCTCGCGGGAGCGGCGCTCCATCTCCACCTCGTCCAGGACCCCGCGCTTGCGGAGCTCCCGGCCCAGGTAGAGGTTGCCGACCACGTCGATGTTGTCGCACAGCGCGAGGTCCTGGTAGACGGTCGCGATGCCCAGGTTCTGGGCGTCGTGCGGCTTGTTGATCGTGACGGTCTTGCCGTCCCACTCGATGGCGCCCTCATCGATGGGGTGCACGCCGGCGATCGTCTTGACCAGCGTGGACTTTCCGGCGCCGTTGTCGCCCACCAGGGCGACCACTTCACCGGCGTGGACCTCAAGCTCTACATCGGTGAGCGCCTGGACGGCACCGAATCGCTTGGAGACCCCGCGCAACGCCAGCACGGGCGTAGCGGACACGTGAACCATCTCCTTCGCCGCCTGACCCGGCGGGAGGTTGTGCAGAAAGACTGGGTGGGGGCGGGGGACACCCGCGAGGTGTTCCGTCCGGCGCCCCGCGTAGCTTGCGGGGCTGACGAGTGCGGAGCGCCGGAGGAAGCAGCGTGCAGCCGGTCCCGTACGCGTTCACGCGGTACGGGAAGCGGGACTGCTTACTTGAGCCCGATCTTGTCGCAGGCCGACTTGTACTTGCCGCCGCAGATCTCGTCGAGCGTGTAGAAACCTTCCTTGATGACGGTTTCCTTGATGTTGTCCTTGGTCAGCGAGACGACCGGGACGAGAACCGCGGGGACGCCCTTGGTCGTGGCGCTGTCGACCTTGTCCTTGGCGATGGAGTCGAGCGACTCGCCCTTGGCGAGCGCGACGGCCATCTCGGCGGCGACCGTGGCCTCCTGCGGGTAGGACTTGTAGACGCTCATGTACTGCTCGCCGGTGACGATGCGCTGCACGCCCGCGAGTTCGGCGTCCTGGCCGGTGACCGGGATGTCGGCGATGCCCGCTGCCTTGAGCGCGGTGACGATGCCGCCCGCCATGCCGTCGTTGGCGGAGTAGACGCCGACGATCTTGTCCTTGCCGATCGCGGAGATGGCGCCCTCCATGTTGGCGTTGGCGTTCTCCGGCTTCCACTCCTTGGTGTCGTACTCGCGGCCGATCTTCACCTTGCCGTCGAGGACGGAGTGGGCGCCCTCCTTGAACTGGGCGGCGTTCGGGTCCGTGGAGGAGCCGTTCATCATGACGATCTGGCCGTCCTTGGCCTTGTCGCCCAGCGCCTTGAGGAGGGCCTCGCCCTGCGTCTTGCCGACGGTGACGTTGTCGAACGAGGTGTAGGCGTCGATGGGGCCCTCGGCCAGGCGGTCGTAGGCGACGACCTTGATGCCCTGGTCCTTGGCCTTCTTCACCGAGCCGGCGATGGCCTTGAAGTCCACCGCGTCCACGATCAGGACGTCGACCTTGTTGGTCACCATCGTGTCGACCTGCTGCGCCTGCAGGCTGGCGTCCTGCTTGGCGTTGGCGTAGACGACCTCGCCCTTGTTGTTCGTGAGCTCCTTGACCCTCTTCTCGATCAAGGGCTTGTCGAACTTCTCGTAGCGCGCGGTCTGGTTCTCCGGAAGGAGCAGGCCGACCTTGATGGCGTCGCCCTTCTTGGCACCGGAGTCGGCCGCGTCGTCCTTGTCGCCGGACTCCTTGGCGCTGCCGCAGGCGGCGAGCGAGACGGCCATCGCGGTGGCCGCAACGGCAACGGCGGCACGACGCATACGCGTGTTCACTTCAGAAACCTCCCTGACGAGGCCGCGTCGTTGCGGCCGAGGTGGCTGGAAGTCAACTCGGCCACACGTGCGGCGTCAAGAAGTAAATCCTTAACGAGATGGCAACGGTGCCATCCCTTCTCTAAGTGAAGGCAGGGGTGGCCGTCGGCAGAGCGCCGTTCACGCTTCCATCCAAAAGGGTCGAATCGCCCATCTCGCTGAGAGCGAGGGCGAGCGCCCCGAGGACCTCCGCACGGCCCCCAAGTGCCCCCGGGAGAACGGACAGTTGGCGTGCCGCACTGGGGATGGCGTACCGGCCGACCGACTCCCTGATCGGGCCGAGCACCAGCTCACCGGCCTCGGCCAGGTCGCCGCCCAGGACCACGCGGCTCGGGTTGAGCAGGTTGCAGAGATTGGCGACGCCACTGCCGATGTGGCGGCCGACGTCCGCGATCACCCGACGGCAGCCCGGGTCGCCGTCCCTCGCCAGCCGCACGACGCCTTCCATCGTCAGGCCCGTGCCGTGACTGGGCTGGAGGAGCGGGAGGACGTAGCGCGCGGCCGCGAAGGTCTCCAGGCAGCCCCGGTTTCCGCAGCGGCAGACGGGACCGGCTTCGTCGAGCGTGATGTGCCCGATCTCACCCGCGGTGCCGCCGGGGCCGCGGTAGATCTTGCCGTTGATCACCAGGCCCGCGCCGACGCCGCTGGCGACCTTGATGTACGCCAGGTCCCGTACCCCCCGGCCGCTGCCCCAGACCAGCTCGCCGAGGGCACCGAGGTTGGCGTCGTTGTCCACGTGCACCGGCACGCCGAGCCGGCCACGCAGCTCCTCGGCGGGCCGGGTGCCGCCCCAGCCCGGCAGGATGGCGGTCGAGCCCAGCGTCCCGGACTCCACGTCGATCGGGCCGGGCACGCCGAGGCCCACCCCCGCGATCTTGGAGCGGTCGACGCCGGTCGCCGCGATCAGCCGGTTGACCAGCTGCTCCGCCCGGTCGAAGCCCTGCGCGGAGGAGGCGTCGACGTCCAGCGGCTCGGACTCCTCGGCGAGCACCTGGTGGGCGAGGTTCCCGACCGCGACCCGCAGGTGCGTGTGCCCGAAGTCGACGCCGATGACGATGCCGGCGTCCCCGCTCAGGGAGACGCTGCGGGCCCGGCGACCGCCCGCCGAGGTGGGCGTGACCTCGACGGTCCCGCCGTCCTTCAGCTCGCGGACGATGTTCGAGACGGTCGCCGCGGACAGGCCCGTCGTCCTCGCGATCTCCGCCTGCGTGAGCGACCCGGCGAGCCGTACCGCTCGTACGACCCGTTCCAGGTTGGCTCGGTGCAGCGACGACTGCGACCCGGGAGTCTCCACGACGACCTCCTGCGCACGGGACCGCTTCGATGAGGCCCCGTCTATGTCCAACTAGTGAACTCTAAGCTGAGCCGTTCGGGTCGCCTCCCGTCAAGAGGTTGAACCGCATCCGGGTGCCCGGCACACGCCTGCGCACACGCGTGCGTGCCGCCCCCGGGAGCCCGGGGGCGGCACGCACGGGAGCGCGCAGGCGGCTACTTCAGGGCACCCGCCGTGAGCCCCTGGACCACCTGGCGCTGGAAGATGATGTACGCGGCCAGCACCGGCAGCATCGCCATCACCAGGCCGGCGAACAGACCCGACCAGTCGCCCTTGTAGCCCTGGCTGACCGCCAGTTGCACCAGGCCCTGGGTGAGGACGTGCTTGTCCGGGTCGGTGTTGAGCACGGTCGGCAGCATGTACTGGTTCCACTGCCCCAGGAAGTTGAAGATCCCCACGCTGATCAGGCCCGGCTTGGCCATCGGCAGCATGACCTGGAAGAACGTCCGGGTGTGCGAGGCCCCGTCCACGAAGGCGGCCTCCGCCACCGAGGTCGGCAGGGTCCGGAAGAAGCCGGTCAGGAAGAACACCGTGAAGGGCAGCGAGTAGGCGATGTAGACCAGGATCAGGCCGTGGATGGTGTTCAGCAGCCCCATGTTGTCCACCACGTAGAACAACGGGACCAGCGCGAGCATGATCGGGAAGCTCATGCCGCCGATGAACAAGTAGTAGATGAACCGGTTGCCCGGGAAGTCGAACCGGGCCAGGACGTAGGCCGCCATGGACCCGAGCACCAGGGTGCCGACGAGCGACCCGCCCACCACCAGGACGGTGTTGAGGAAGTAGTCGCTCATGTGGGCCTGGGACCAGGCCCGCGACCAGTTGTCGAAGTGCAGCTTGTCGGGCAGCGACCAGGGCGAGCCGAAGATGGAGGCGTCGTCCTTGAAGGAGGTCATCACCGCCCACACCAGCGGCATGCCGACCATGATCGCCCAGATGACGAGGACGCCGTGGGAGAAGACGTTGAGGGTGGTGCCCTCCTTCTTCTCCCGGCGCGTCCCGCCGGGCGGTGCGTCGCTCTTGCGGACGGGGGCGCCGGACTCGGCCGGTACGGGGGCGGGGGTCTCGGTCGTCTTCATGATCAGAACTCCAGCCGCTCGCGCCGGCCCAGCCGCATCACGAGGGCGGCGAAGGCCAGCGTGACGACGAGCAGGGCGACGCCGATCGTGGTGGCGTAGGCGGCCTGTCCGTCACGGAACGCCTTCTGGTACACGTACAGGACCATGACGGTGGTCGAGTAGTCGGGGCCGCCGGGACCGGTCGTCATGATCTGTACGACCGCGAACGACTCCGCACCGAGCGCGAGGATGCCCATGTAGACCCAGCCGGACTGCACGGTGTCCCACAGCAGCGGCAGGGTGACCCTGAAGAAGGTGGTGGCGCGGTTCGCCCCGTCCAGCAGGGCCGCCTCGTACAGTTCCGCCGGGATGGAGGCCATGCCCGCGGAGAAGAGGACCACGAAGAAGCCGACCGTGGACCAGACGAGCACCGCCATCACGCACCACAGCGCCAGGTCCGGGTCGCCGAGCCACAGCGGCTGCAGGGAGTCCAGGCCGATCCCGCGCAGCAGGGAGTTGATCGCGCCGCTGTCCGGGTTGTACGCGAACGCGAACAGCAGGGCGACGATCGCGATGGAGAGCACCTGCGGGAAGAAGTAGACGATCTTGTAGAAGCCGGAGCCGCGGACCCCGGTGATCGCCGGACCGCCGCGGCGACGGCGTCCGCCCACGTTGATCATGAAGGCGAAGAACAGCGCCAGGCCGAGTGTCACCAGCGGCACCAGCAGCGCGAACATCACGCTGTGCTGCAGCGACTTCCAGAAGATGTCGTCGTCGAGCATCCGTGAGTAGTTGTCGAAGCCGACCATCTTGAACTCGGGACTCAGGCCCGTCCAGTCCGTGAACGAGTAGTAGATGGACTGGACGAACGGCCAGACGACGAAGAGCGCGTACAGTCCCAGGGGAACCGCCAGGAACCCCACGATGAACCGGTACTTGCCGTGCTGCATTGCTACCGACCCCGATCTGCGCGCGGGCGCCGCCGCCAGGGCCCGTCCGGCGCGCCGGCGCCGGACAGGCCCTGGGGACGCATCCTCACTGGTGCTTGTAGTGCTTGATCGACGAGTCCTTGGCGGCGTCGTCGGCGTAGCCCTGGATCTTCTTGATGGTCTCGGCCGGGGTGAGCCGGCCGGCCATCATCTCGCCCAGGCAGGAGACGCCGATCTTCTCCTTCTGGAGCTGCACGTACCAGTCCTGCATGCGCGGGTTCACCACGTTGTCGCCGGCCAGTTCCAGCGCCGCGACACCGGCCTTGAGTCCCGGGGTGAGCTCGATGCCGTCGGTGCCGCCGTTGTAGGCGCTCAGCGACTTCACCTTGCTGGTGAAGTTCTTCGAGGAGGCCTCGCTGAGCATGATGCGCAGCTGCTCCATGCCGCCGGCGCCGTTGGCCGCCTTGGCGGGGACGATGAAGGGCTCTCCGCCGGAGGCCCAGATGGTGCCGAAGGGCATCTTGTCGTTCTCGTCGATGCCGGGCGGCGCGGAGACGGTGACCTCGAAGTCCGCGGGGATGACCTTGGCCGACTCGTTCTCCACCCAGGAGCCGTTGGGGAGGAACAGGGCGTCGCCCTTGGCCCAGGCCGTCTGCGACTGGATGTGGTCCAGGCCCGGGGTGCCCTTGAGGATGTAGCCCTTCTTGTAGAGCTCGTACCACGCCTCGAAGACCGTCTTGACCGCCGGGTGCTTCCAGGCGTTCGGCTCCAGGTTGTCGATGGCGTCGAGGACCTCGACACCGCCGACCTTGGCGATCATCGGGGACATCGAGAAGGGGATGTAGTACGGGTACTTGCCCGCGTACGTCCAGCCGGCCATGCCCTTCTTCTTGGCCTTCGCGCAGACGGCGAGCATCTCGTCCCAGGTCTTCGGGTACTCCGCGTCGAGCGAGTCCAGGGCCTTCTTCGAGTACCAGTTGCCGTACACCGTGTACGCGTAGTACAGGATCCAGACCGGTTCCCCGTCGAACTGGCCCATCTCCACGATGCCGGGGCGCAGCGTGTCGCGGACCTTCTTGTTCGGGTCGTCGTAGGACGGTGCGTCCAGCAGCGGGGTGAGGTCGGCGAGCTGCTTCTTGCCGACCAGGACGCCCATGTCCATCTGCTCGGCGCCGGAGTTGTCGACGAGGTCCGGCGGATTGCCGCCGTTGAAGCGCGGCTGCAGCGTGGACTGGATCTTCTGCGTGGCGGCGAACTTCACCTTGGCCTTGGGGAAGGCCTTCTCGTACAGCTTCACGGCGTCCTCGGCGTACTCCTTGCCGAAGCCTCCGTCGAAGAGGACGAATTCCATCTGGGCGGACTCGTTGACCGCCAACGGGTTCTTGGTGGACTTCTCGCCCGCCTCGGCCTTCTCCTGGTCGTCCCCGCCGCCGCTGGCGCAGGCGGAGAGGAAACCCATGGTCGGTACGGAAATCAGGCCTAGCGCGGCGGACCGCTTGATCAGATCACGGCGGCCGACGCCCGTGCCGTTGTTCTCGGCGGAAGTGGATCCCATGCTCAAGTCCTCGCCCTCTCCAGGACTCAGGCGGTGAACCGGATCCTCCCCGGCACCGCTGTCGGGTCACGCTGGGTCGTGCAGGAAGTGCGGATGCAGCTGTTCGGGCGCTCTGGCGGTTCCTCTGCGCGGTTCCCCCCGGAACCCCCGGTGGCCGACAGGTATAGTCCACTTCCGGGCGATGGAGCAAGATCGAGTGCAAGGTTCGCCGTACGTCTTTTCCGAGTTGAGACCTCGCGGAAATACGAGCGGCCTTGGGTGGCCCTTGAAGGGAATTCTCCGGACGCCGAACCCGTGGCCACAGTCAACACCCTTGACACCATTGGCCCCTTCAAGCGCTACTAGTCCTTGCTCATCGAATTTGACAACGTTGTCCATTTCCCCGTGAGCGCAGGGAGGGTGCTGGCGCATGCAGTACGGAGTTCGGCACAGATGGGGTCCGGCGGTCGTGTTGACGACCGCCTTCGCTGTGGCGGTGGGTTCGCAGGGGGCGGCGGTCGCGCTGCCCACCGCACCGGCCGGAGCCGACCGGGGGTTCGCGTCGTCGTTCGAAAGGGACGACCCGCTTCCGGACTGGCTCAACACCGTGGACACCGCCCGGGACGGCGGCAAACGGTCGGCGGGCGTGGACGGCGGGTACAGCACCGGCATACCCGGCAACGTCACCGACCAGGTCACCGCGGTGCGGGCCAGCGCCGAGAACACGGGCGGCGGGGAGGTGAAGGAGAACCTCGTCGACACCGAACCGAGCACCAAGTGGCTGACCTTCGCCCGGACCGGCTGGGTCGAGTTCGACCTGGAGGCGCCGGCCGGCATCACCAGGTACGCCCTCACCTCGGCCAACGACCACGCCGAACGCGACCCGGTGGACTGGACGCTGAAGGGCTCGGCCGACGGCGAGAACTGGCAGACGCTGGACACCCGTTCCGGGGAGTCGTTCGCGGAGCGGTTCCAGACGAAGACGTACGACCTCGCCGAGACGGCCGAGTTCGCGCACTTCCGGCTGGAGGTCACCAAGAACAACGGAGCGGGCGACGCGCTCCAGCTCGCCGACGTGCAGCTGTCCACCGGCGGCAGCGACACTCCCGTGCCGCCGGACATGCTCTCGCTCGTCGACCGCGGCCCGAGCGGCTCCCCGACGGCGAAGTCGGGCGTCGGCTTCACCGGCAAGCGCGCGCTGCGCTACGCGGGCCGGCACACGGCCCAGGGCCGGGCGTACTCGTACAACAAGGTCTTCGACGTCGACGTGAAGGTCGACCGCCGCACGCGGCTGTCGTACAAGATCTTCCCGTCGATGGCGGACGGCGACCTCGACTACGACGCCACGAACGTCTCCGTCGACCTCGCGTTCACCGACGGCACCTACCTGAGCGGCCTCGGGGCCACGGACCAGCACGGTTTCCCGCTGTCCCCGCGCGGCCAGGGCGACGCCAAGGTGCTGTACGTCAACCAGTGGAACAGCGTCGAGTCGGGCATCGGCTCGGTCGCGGCCGGCAAGACCGTCGACCGGATCCTGGTGGCGTACGACTCCCCCAAGGGCCCGGCGAAGTTCCGGGGCTGGCTGGACGACGTGGCGATCGAGCGGGTCGGGGCCGAGCGTCCGAAGGCCCACCTGTCCGACTACGCGCTGACCACCCGCGGCACCAACTCCAGCGGCAGTTTCTCCCGCGGCAACAACATCCCCGCGACCGCCGTGCCGCACGGCTTCAACTTCTGGACCCCGGTGACCGACGCCGGTACCGACAGGTGGCTGTACGACTACGCGCGCGGCAACAACGCGGACAACCTGCCGACGCTCCAGGCGTTCGCCGCGAGCCACGAGCCGAGCCCGTGGATGGGCGACCGGCAGACCTTCCAGGTCATGCCGTCCGCCGCCTCCGGCACCCCGGACACCGGCCGGGACGCCCGCGAGCTGGCCTTCCGACACGAGAACGAGACCGCGCGGCCGTACTACTACGGGGTGCGGTTCGAGAACGGCCTCAAGGCCGAGATGGCACCGACCGACCACGCGGCGATGATGCGCTTCACCTACCCCGGTGACGACGCGAGCGTGCTCTTCGACAATGTCACCGACCAGGCGGGCCTGACCCTGGACAAGGAGAACGGCACCTTCACCGGCTACTCGGACGTCAAGTCGGGCGGCTCCACCGGTGCGACCCGGCTGTTCGTCTACGGCGAGTTCGACAGCAAGGTCCTCGGCGGGGATTCCAGCGGTGTCAAGGGCCACCTGCGCTTCGACGCGGGCCGCGACCGCACGGTGACGATGCGCCTGGCGACCTCCCTGATCAGCGTCGACCAGGCGAAGGACAACCTGCGCCAGGAGATCCCGGAGCGTGCCACCTTCGACAAGGTCAGGCGCGACGCCCAGAGGCAGTGGGACAGGATCCTCGGCAGGGTCGAGGTGGAGGGCGCCACGCAGGACCAGCTGACCACGCTCTACTCCAGCCTGTACCGGCTCTACCTCTACCCGAACTCGGGCCACGAGAAGGTCGACGGGACGTACAAGTACGCCTCCCCGTTCTCGAAGGCGGTGGGGCCCGACACCCCGACGCACACCGGCGCCAAGATCGTGGACGGCAAGGTGTACGTCAACAACGGCTTCTGGGACACCTACCGGACCACCTGGCCCGCCTACTCCTTCCTGACCCCGTCCAAGGCCGGTGAGCTGGTCGACGGCTTCGTGCAGCACTACAAGGACGGCGGCTGGACCTCGCGCTGGTCCTCCCCCGGCTACGCGGACCTGATGACCGGCACCTCCTCGGACGTGGCGTTCGCGGACGCGTACGTCAAGGGCGTCGGCTTCGACGCGAAGGCGGCGTACGACGCGGCCGTCAAGAACGCCACCGTCGTGCCCCCGTCGTCGGGCGTGGGCCGCAAGGGCATGGCGACCTCGCCGTTCCTCGGCTACACCAGCACCGAGACGCACGAGGGCCTGTCCTGGGCGCTGGAGGGCTACCTCAACGACTACGGCATCGCGAAGATGGGCGAGAAGCTCTACCGGGAGACCGGCGAGAAGCGGTACAAGGAGGAGTCCGCGTACTTCCTCGACCGCGCCCGGGACTACGTCAACCTCTTCGACGCGAAGGCCGGCTTCTTCCAGGGCAAGGACCTGTCGGGCAAGTGGCGCGTGGACTCCGAGAAGTACGACCCGCGCGTGTGGGGCCACGACTACACGGAGACCAACGGCTGGGGTTACGCCTTCACCGCCCCGCAGGACAGCCGCGGCCTCGCCAACCTCTACGGCGGCCGGGGCGGTCTCGGCGACAAGCTCGACGAGTACCTCGCCACCCCCGAGACGGCCTCCCCGGAGCTCAAGGGCTCCTACGGCGGCGTCATCCACGAGATGACCGAGGCGCGCGACGTCCGCATGGGCATGTACGGGCACTCCAACCAGGTCGCCCACCACGCCCTGTACATGTTCGACGCGGCCGGACAGCCGTACAAGACGCAGAAGAACGTCCGCGAGGTGCTCTCCCGTCTGTACACCGGCAGCGACATCGGCCAGGGCTACCACGGTGACGAGGACAACGGCGAGCAGTCGGCCTGGTTCCTCTTCTCCTCACTCGGCTTCTACCCGCTGGTGATGGGCAGCGGCGAGTACGCCATCGGCTCCCCGCTGTTCACCAAGGCGACGGTGCACCTGGAGAACGGCCGCGATCTGGTCGTCAAGGCGCCGGAGAACAGCAGGGAGAACGTCTACGTGCAGGGCCTGAAGGTCAACGGCAAGCGCTGGAACTCCACCTCACTCCCCCACTCGCTGATCGCGAAGGGCGGCGTCCTGGAGTTCGACATGGGCCCGAGGCCCTCCTCGTGGGGCACCGGCAAGGACGCGGCGCCGCCGTCGATCACCCAGGACGACGAGGTACCGACCCCGCGCGCGGACGCCGTCGCGGGCACCGGCGCCCTGTTCGACAACACCTCGGCGACCGGCGCGAGCGTGACGTCGGTGGACCTGCCGTTGGCCGGCGGGGGCGACAAGGGCGTCAAGGCGGTCCAGTACACCCTGACCTCGTCGACGGACCACGCGTCGGCTCCGGCCGGCTGGAAGCTCCAGGGCTCCGCCGACGGCACCACGTGGCGGACGCTGGACGAGCGTTCCGGCGAGTCCTTCGCCTGGGACCGGCAGACGCGGGCCTTCTCGGTCAGGTCGCCGGGCACGTACACGAAGTACCGGCTGGTGCTGGACGGCGAGCACACGCTGGCGGAGGTGGAACTGCTGGCGTAGCCGGCCGACACACACCCCGTGGCGGGTCCGGGCTCCGGCCCGGGCCCGCCACCGCCCTGTGCCGCACCATTCCCCGCGCGCGGGACATGCACCAGAATGAGCGGGCGCCGTCGGCGGCCGCCGACGGCGCGTCACACGTCGTCGAAGGGGGAACACGTGCGGACGAACATCGGCAAACGGTTCATGGGACTGGCCACGGGCGCGCTGCTGGCGGCGGGGGCGCTGCTCGCGACGGCCGCACCGGCCGAGGCCTACGACCCGGATCCCAGCGTGTCCACGTACTACCGGGACACCGACACCTGCCCGTGCAGCGGCGGCACGCTCACCGACCCGTTCGACGACACCTACTTCGCGCACGACGCGGGCGGCACGGCCGTCAAGATGGAGCTCAACGACGGGGGCTCGTTCGTCGGCAAGGTCGAGTTCCACCCCAACGACGAGAAGCTGTGGGTCTACGACACGAAGAACGACGGCGACACGTTCTACGTGGCCGTCGGCTACGCGTCCGGGGGTTCCTACCACGACCTGGGCACCTTCTCCGCGCCCGGCACCTCCGAGACCATGGACCTCACGGTGAAGGACTTCGACATCCCGGAGGGGGCGTACGTCGACATCACCGTGTACGACGGGGCGGGCCGCACCGACCACATCGCCGCGGCGCGCGGCACCGGCGGGGCGGTCGCCTGACGCCTGACGTCTGACGTCTGACGTCTGACGTCTGCGGGAACCGGACGGCATGGACGCCGGCCCGCCCCGACTGCCGGCGGGCGGGAGCGGGCCGCTCGCGTACGCGGTGCGGCCCGCTCCGGAGGGGCGGCGGCACGCGCGCTGCCCGGCGTGGACGTCGCCCGTACGGCGGCCGCCGTGCAGGGCCGCCTGTCCGGCGGACACCGTCAACAGCCGGCGTGGCGGGCCGGCGTCGGCCGTGGCGGGCCTGGTCCCCGGTCCGGCGGCGGCCCTGGTCTCCGCCCCGCCGCCGTGCGGCGTCCGGCGCGCGCCGGGCCCCGTCGGCGTGGGCCCGCGCGACCCGGCGTGCCCGCCGGGCGGGGCGTACACCCCCTGCCACGAAACGGTGCGCTGCGGCGCGCGGGCGACGTCAACCGGCCTGGCCGGCGGAGACGGAGGAGCCCTGCTGCGGCGACCGCCGTACCGGTACGACACGTTCCGCCGTAGCGGCGACACCCGTGTCCCGAAAATGGTTGTACGGCTCCCGTTGCACTTGCGTTCCGCTTTCGTACCACTTCATCTACCGAACCTGAATTCGATTGACGTGTAAAGGACATGTGTAAGGATCGCGGAGTATCCCGGATCTTGGTTTGCCGGACCCCGGCACATGATCCGTTTCACCATGATCATCTGGAGGACCCACGTGGCCAAAAGCTCCGGCCTGAACACGCGTCGCGCCCTGGCGCGTGCCACGGCTGCGGCGCTCACCGCCGCACTGGTGGCGACCGGTGCCAGCAGCGCCGTCGCCGCCGACGAGCCGGGACCGAGCGCGTCCCGGCCGCACGTCGACCTGAAGCCCTCGGGCCCCACGAAGTACGGCGCGACCGCTCTGCCCGGTGACGCCCCGATCAACCCGCTGTTCGGCGTGGACAGCCGGGGCGAGCTGTACGGCAACTGGCCCGACGCCGAGGGCGGCATCGAGCCCCGCTACTACGCCGGCGAGGGCTGGCAGGGCGCCCGCGCCATGACGCAGGCCGACCACGACGCCGACGGCTACTCGGACGGCATCTGGCACGTCACGTCCACCGGCCAGCTGTACCACCTCCTGTGGGACAGCGAGGACCACCAGTTCATCGGCAACGGCTGGAAGATCTACAACCAGCTGGTCTCGCCCTCGAACGTGGGCGGTGGCGCCGCCGACGACCTGCTCGCCCGCGACGGCTCCGGCGTGCTGTGGCTGTACCTCGGCTACGGCAACGGCAAGCTGACCCAGCGCTACAAGGTCGGCAGCGGGTGGAACGCCTACACCCACATCACCGGCAAGGGCGACCTGACCGGTGACGGCAAGGACGACATCGTCGCCAAGGACACCTCGGGCGTCCTGTGGCTGTACAAGGGCACCGGCAACTACAAGGCGCCCTTCTCGTCCCGCGCCCGTATCGGCGCCGGCTGGAACACCTACAACTCCGTGGTCTCGGTCGGCGACATCGACATCGACGGTGTCACCGACCTGATCGCCCGCGACAAGGCGGGCGCCCTGTGGCTGTACAAGGGCACCGGCAACGCCTCCGCCCCGTTCAAGTCCCGTGTGAAGATCGGCAACAGCGGCTGGAACACCTACCGCCTGTTCTTCTGAGGCACGGAGTGCCTTTGCTGAAGGCATGAAGAGGGCCGCACCCCCGTCGCCGGGGGTGCGGCCCTCAACCGTTGTGCGCCGCCGCCTACTTGCGGATCAGGCTGCGCAGCACGTACTGCAGGATGCCGCCGTTGCGGTAGTAGTCGGCCTCACCGGGGGTGTCGATGCGGACGACCGCGTCGAACTCGACACCGGTGTCGGTGGTGACCTTCACCGTGCGCGGGGTGGTGCCCTCGTTCAGCTCGGTGACGCCGGAGACGGAGAAGGTCTCCTCGCCGGTCAGGCCGAGGGAGGCCGCGGACTGGCCCTCCGGGAACTGGAGCGGCAGGACGCCCATGCCGATGAGGTTCGAGCGGTGGATGCGCTCGTAGGACTCGGCGATGACGGCCTTGACGCCGAGGAGCGCGGTGCCCTTGGCGGCCCAGTCGCGGGACGAGCCGGAGCCGTACTCCTTGCCGGCCAGGACGACGAGCGGGATGTTCTGCTCGATGTAGTTGCGGGAGGCGTCGTAGATGAACGACACCGGACCGCCGTCCTGGGTGAAGTCGCGGGTGTAGCCGCCCTCGGTGCCCGGCGCGATCTGGTTGCGCAGGCGGATGTTGGCGAACGTACCGCGGATCATGATCTCGTGGTTGCCGCGGCGGGAGCCGTAGCTGTTGAAGTCGCGGCGCTCGACGCCGTGCTCCGTCAGGTACTTGCCCGCCGGGGTGTCGGCCTTGATCGCACCGGCCGGGGAGATGTGGTCGGTGGTGACCGAGTCGCCCAGCTTGGCGAGCACGCGGGCGCCGGAGATGTCCTCGACCGGGGCCGGCTCCATGCCCATGCCCTCGAAGTACGGGGGCTTGCGCACGTAGGTGGACTCGGTGTCCCACTCGAAGGTGTCGCCGGTCGGGATCGGCAGCGCCTGCCACTGGGCGTCGCCCGCGAAGACGTCGCTGTAGGACTTGGAGAACATGTCCTCGCCGATGGCGTTGGCGACGACGTCGTTGACCTCGGCCTCGGAGGGCCAGATGTCCTTGAGGAAGACCGGGTTGCCGTCCTGGTCGGTGCCCAGGGCGTCCTTGGTGATGTCCACCTTCATGGAGCCCGCGAGGGCGTAGGCGACCACCAGCGGCGGGGACGCCAGGTAGTTCATCTTGACGTCGGGATTGATCCGGCCCTCGAAGTTGCGGTTGCCGGAGAGGACCGAGGTGACGGCGAGGTCGTGGTCGTTGACGGCCTTGGAGACCTCGTCCGGCAGCGGGCCGGAGTTGCCGATGCAGGTCGTGCAGCCGTAACCGACCAGGTTGAAGCCGACCTTGTCGAGGTACGGGGTCAGGCCCGCCTTCTCGAAGTAGTCGGTGACGACCTTGGAGCCCGGGGCGAGGGTGGTCTTGACCCACGGCTTGCGGGTCAGGCCCTTCTCGACCGCCTTCTTGGCCACCAGGGCGGCGGCGACCATGACGTACGGGTTGGAGGTGTTGGTGCAGGAGGTGATGGCCGCGACCGTCACCGCACCGTGGTCCAGCTCGTAGGTGGTGCCGTCGGGGGCGGTGACCGGGACCGGGTTGGACGGCACGCCGTTGGTGACGGCGGGGGCGTCGGAGGCCGGGAAGGACTCCTGGCCCGCCTCGTCCACGCTGTCCACGTAGTTGCGGACGTCCTGCTTGAACTGCTCGGCGGCGTTGGCGAGGACGATGCGGTCCTGCGGACGCTTCGGGCCGGCGATGGAGGGCACGACCGTGGAGAGGTCGAGCTCCAGCTTCTCGGAGAAGTCCGGCTCGGCCTTCGGGTCCAGCCAGAGGCCCTGCTCCTTGGCGTACGCCTCGACGAGCGCGACCTGCTGGTCGCTGCGGCCGGTCAGGCGCATGTAGTTCAGCGTCTCGTCGTCGATCGGGAAGATCGCGGCGGTGGAGCCGAACTCCGGCGACATGTTGCCGATGGTGGCGCGGTTGGCCAGCGATGTGGCGGCGACACCCTCACCGTAGAACTCGACGAACTTGCCGACGACGCCGTGCTTGCGCAGCATCTCGGTGATCGTGAGGACGAGGTCGGTGGCGGTCGTGCCGGGCTGGAGCTCACCGGTGAGCTTGAAGCCGACGACGCGCGGGATCAGCATGGAGACGGGCTGGCCGAGCATCGCGGCCTCGGCCTCGATGCCGCCGACGCCCCAGCCGAGGACGCCGAGGCCGTTGACCATGGTGGTGTGCGAGTCGGTGCCGACCAGGGTGTCGGGGTAGGCCTTGCCGTCACGGATCATGACGACGCGGGCCAGGTGCTCGATGTTCACCTGGTGGACGATGCCGGTGCCCGGCGGGACGACCTTGAACTCGTCGAAGGCGGTCTGGCCCCAGCGCAGGAACTGGTAGCGCTCCTTGTTGCGGCCGTACTCCAGGTCGACGTTCTGCTTGAAGGCGTCGTTGGTGCCGAACTTGTCGGCGATGACAGAGTGGTCGATGACCAGCTCGGCGGGGGCCAACGGGTTGATCTTCGCCGCGTCACCGCCGAGCTCCTTGACGGCCTCGCGCATGGTGGCGAGGTCGACGACACAGGGCACGCCGGTGAAGTCCTGCATGATCACGCGGGCGGGCGTGAACTGGATCTCCTGCGACGGCTGGGCCTGCGAGTCCCAGCCGCCGAGGGCGCGGATGTGGTCGGCGGTGATGTTCGCGCCGTCCTCGGTGCGGAGCAGGTTCTCCAGCAGCACCTTCAGGCTGTAGGGAAGGCGCGCGGAGCCCTCGACCTTGTCCAGCCGGAAGATCTCGTACGACTCGTCGCCCACCTGCAGCGTGCTGCGGGCGTCGAAGCTGTTCGCCGACACGACAGTCTCCTTCATTTATGTGCGCGTACCACCGCATCCTGCCGCCACGCCGCCCTGGCCGATCCGCTAAGGTAAGGCTAAGTTAGGTAACCCTTACCACCAGACCCGATAGCAGCGTGCGGCTGCGGTGCGCCTCGGCAGATATCTCGATGTCGAGATAACTCTAGTACATGGGGGCGAGCTGGTCATGTCCGGGAGCGGTGTGGCGTGCACCCCATCCCCGGTGGCCCGCCCGGCCACTCCTGGGCCGAACAGGCGAAAATCCCCCCGGACAGCGCGACACGGGCGACGACAAGCCCCCGCCCGGCCACCCCCGCCGACCACGCGCGGGCGCGCCGCGACGCCCGACGCCACGTGACGCCCGACGCCGCATGACGCCCCGCGATGCCCGACGCCACATACCGCCGCACGCCCCCCCGCGACGCCACATTCCGCCACACGCCACCAGGCGACGTCATGCGACATCAACGGATCTTCCGGACCTTTCGAATGGCATCGAACTCGCCGACCAGGCATCATTGAGGCGCCGTTGACGCCCCATCACTCGAACAGACCCCCCGAGAGGTGCCATCTCATATCTGAGATAACCTCAACCTCATGGCAGACGACTACCTCGTACGCATCGGCAAGCTCATCCGTGACGCCCGGCAGCACCGCGGCTGGACGCAGTCACAGCTCGCGGAGGCGCTCAACACCAGCCAGAGTGCCGTCAACCGCATCGAGCGCGGCAACCAGAACATCAGCCTTGAGATGATCGCCCGCATCGGCGAAGCGCTGGACAGCGAAATCGTCTCTCTCGGCTACGCGGGTCCGATGCACCTGCGGGTGGTCGGCGGCCGGCGCCTCTCGGGCGCCATCGATGTCAAGACCAGCAAGAACGCCTGCGTGGCCCTGCTGTGCGCCTCGCTGCTCAACAAGGGGCGCACGGTGCTGCGCCGGGTCGCCCGCATCGAGGAGGTCTACCGCCTCCTGGAGGTGCTCAACTCCATCGGCGTACGCACCCGCTGGATCAACGACGGCACCGACCTGGAGATCGTGCCGCCGGCCGAGCTGGACATGGAGGCCATCGACGCCGAGGCCGCCGTCCGCACCCGCTCCATCATCATGTTCCTCGGCCCGCTGCTGCACCGCATGGACCGCTTCCGGCTGCCCTACGCCGGCGGCTGCGACCTCGGCACCCGCACCATCGAGCCGCACATGATCGCGCTGCGCCGGTTCGGCCTGGACGTCGCCGCGACCGAGGGCCACTACCACGCGGTGGTCGACCGGCAGATGCGCCCGGACCGCCCGATCGTGCTGACCGAGCGGGGCGACACGGTCACCGAGAACGCGCTCCTCGCCGCCGCCCGCCACGACGGCGTCACCGTCATCCGCAACGCCTCCTCCAACTACATGGTCCAGGACCTGTGCTTCTTCCTGGAGGCCCTGGGTGTCCGGGTCGAGGGCATCGGCACCACCACCCTCACCGTGCACGGCATGCCGGTCATCGACGCCGACGTGGACTACTCCCCCTCCGAGGACCCGGTCGAGGCGATGAGCCTGCTGGCCGCCGCCGTGGTCACGGAGTCCGAGCTGACGGTCCGCCGGGTCCCCATCGAGTTCCTGGAGATCGAGCTGGCGGTCCTGGAGGAGATGGGCCTCGACCACGACCGCACGCCGGAGTACTTCGCCGACAACGGCCGCACCCGGCTGGTGGACCTGACCGTCCGCCCCTCCAAGCTGGAGGCGCCGATCGACAAGATCCACCCGATGCCCTTCCCGGGCCTGAACATCGACAACGTCCCGTTCTTCGCGGCCATCGCCGCCTCCGCGCAGGGCAAGACGCTGATCCACGACTGGGTCTACGACAACCGCGCGATCTACCTCACGGACCTGAACCGCCTCGGCGGCCGCCTCCAGCTCCTCGACCCCCACCGCGTCCTGGTCGAGGGCCCCACCCGCTGGCGCGCCGCCGAGATGATGTGCCCGCCGGCCCTGCGCCCCGCCGTGGTGGTCCTGCTGGCGATGATGGCGGCCGAGGGCACGTCGGTCCTGCGCAACGTCTACGTCATCAACCGCGGGTACGAGGACCTGGCCGAGCGGCTGAACTCGATCGGGGCGCAGATCGAGATCTTCCGGGACATCTGAAGGTCCTCAGAGAAACCACCACCGCCCCCCTTCTGAGCTGCACGAATGTGAGATGGGAGGGGGGTGCAGGCGCCTCTGGGAATTCTCTGGGACTTTGGGCCGGGCGTGAAGGCTTTTCGAGCCACACACTCCACACGACGCGTCGCCGGAAAGACGCGCATGACGAGGGAGTGAGCCGGTACTCGTAGGACTTCGCGCCCGCCGCGGCCCCGGGATACGCCTCAGCGGGACCCCGTGCCGAGGTCCGTGAGCAAGTCGTCCAGCACCGTTTCCTCCTCGACCCGGACACCGCACTCGGCGAGAGCGACGGCCAGGGCCGGGTCCCAGGGGGTCGCAGCGGGCGGGCCCGTCAGATCCGAGGCTTCGGCCACTGCGGTCACTGCTGCACGGTATTCCGCCGCCGTGTAGCGCCACGGCCGCCAAGGGACGCTTCGCGCCAGTGCTGTGGCGATGCGCACCCCGCCCCAGTCGAAATCGCCGTGATAGAGAAGGCGGGCTCCCCGCGAAGACTGGTCGCGCAGCAACGTGAGCGCGGCGGCCGACGGTTGCCCCTGAAGGCACACCATGGGCGGGCACGCCCGGCCGAGGGTGTCGGCGGCAGCGGACAGTACCGCGGGGTTCTCGCAGATGTGAACGGTTCCCGTCGGGGGAACGGAGGCAACCGGTGCGCGGCCGGTGAGGGAGCGGAGCGTCAGCACCGCCGGCTCCCCGGCGTCGGCCATCCAGTCGAGGGCTGGGGTGCCGCGCAGGTTGAGGGTGAGGACGGTCGATGACAGGTCGTCCTTGAGCAGGCCTGCCGACGCCCACGCCTCCCGCCGCCACTGCGCCCCGGAGCCGTCGGGGAAGCCGGTGAGGCAACGGATGCCGGACAGGACGAGAGTGGCGAGCGGCGTCCCCTCGTCCAGGGCATGGGCGCCCGCGAGGTTCCGTGCCGCGAACGTCGCCCGCGACGTCGGGGGTGAGGCGGGCAGTGCACGCAACGCGCGCACCGCGGCCTCCACCAAGGGGACCGCGGCCTCCGGTGTGCGGGCGAGGCGTCGTACGAGACCGTCACCGCGGATCCGTTCGGCCCAGTGGGCCAGCTCCGCGTCGAGGGCGCCGAGCGGGGCGTACGCCTCCTCCCAGGCCCGTTCCTCTCTGTTCCGTGTCTCGGCGTGGAGTACGACCGGGCCGGCGAGGGCGACGACGGCCGCCGCCAGTCCGCCGGGGCTGACACCGGAGCGACGCAGGATCTCATCCACCGTGTCGAGGCGTATGCCGAGGGAGCCGCGGGCTCGCGGTGCCCGTCCCAGGAGGCGTTCGGCGGCGCGCCGTTGGGATTCCTCGGGGTCGGACAAGGTGACGGAGCCGGTGAGCGGCCGGCCGCGTGCCATCCGCTGCCGCACGCGGTCCACGAACCAGGTGAGGCCGGGATCGCCGAGCAGGCGTCCGAGGCGCTCGGTGTCGACGTCGGTCCGGGCTTCTGCCGGTACAGGCCCCTTCGGCACCACGTCCGCGGTCGCTTCCGGCGGTGTCGTGCGTCGGGGCACCGCCCGGCCTCCGTCGCGGTCGGGCGGGGCCGCCGCGTGGTTCACGTCCACAGGCCCCCCTGTCCACCTGCACTGTCGGCCACGGCGGTCCGCCCTGGCTCACGGGAGGGACTCACAGGTCCGTCGGGCCACTCGCCTGAGTCTCCGGCACCGGCAGCCGCCGCAAGCGCGTCCGCCCGGGCACCGGGTTGCGTGCCGCGCCGCCGTTCGCCGCCGTCCCATTCCCACCGTGTCACCAGTACGGCGTCGATGTCGTCGACGCGGGAGAGCTGGGCGATGGCGATACCCGGCACCTGGGGGTAGCAGGCCCATTCGCGCTCACTGGTCATGACGACGTCGAGGTCGAAGGCGCGCAGCAGACCGAGGCACTTGGCGCGTGAGTCGTCGTCGACGCCGGCGAACGCCTCGTCCAGGGTGACCAGGCGCGGGGCGTGCGCGCCGCCCGCGCTCGCGTAGTGCGAGGACGCGGCGGCGAACAGGGGCACGGACGCGGCCAGCACCCGCTCCCCGCCCGAGGCGGGGCCGGTGGCCGGCACCCACTTGCCGTGCTGGTGGCGTTCGACGCCGAACTCGTGCCAGGACCGGTAGTCGAGGGCGGCGGTGAGATCCTCCAGCCAGCTGCCGGCGCTGTCGTCGGCCTGCCGGTGGGCGATCTGCTCCTGGAGGAACGCGCCGACCGCTGCCCGGTCCTCGGGCGACCACGCGTCGGCCGACTGACGCAGCCGTTCGCGGGCCTGAGCCAGTCCCTGCGGAGCCCGGCGGGACGCTCTCCACACCAGCCGCAGCTTCATGCCCGTGGAGGTCGGGCGCTCCTCCAGCTCCCTGTTCATGGCGGCCACCCGGCGTTCGGCCGCCCCGATCAGTTCCTGGAGCGTCCCGGCGACCTCGGTGATCAGATGGGTCTGGAGGATCTCGCGCTCGCGTGCGGACAGGATGCGGGTCAGTTCCGCGACCTCCACGGCCAGCGCCTCCGCGAGTTCGGGCACGGCCCGTTCCCGGCCCTGATAGACGATGTCGACCCGCATGCCGTCCTCGCTCGGGCGGGCGATGGCGGTGTGGCCGTGCCGCGACAGCGCGTCCTGGAGCCTGCCGAACTCCTCGCTCAGCCGCTTCTGCACGCGCTCCCACGCCGCGTCGGTGTCGTCGATCGCGGAGAGCCGGGACTCCACCGCCCGCGCGAGGGCGACAGCGGGGGTCGCCGCCCACGGCCCTCCGCCGTCGTCCGGTACATCGATGTCGGGCAGCGCGACGGCGAGCAGCCCCGTCGCGGCGAACCGCTGGAGCGCCGCGACCGCCTCCTCCCGCGCGGCGGTCGCCTCGGTGACGTCCTCGGTGAGCCGCTCGAGGCGTCCCTCGGCGCGGCTGGCCCGCCGGTCGGCGTCACCGTACTCCGCGCTGGCCTGCCGCTGCTCGTGCTCGCAGACCCGGGCCGCCTCGGCCGTCTCCTCCAGTTGCCTCTGCAGCTCGGCGACGGCCGCTCCGACGGTGGAGCGGAGCGTCGTGAGGTGTTCGTCCGCCGCCGCGGCCGACCGAGCCGCCTCCGTGGCGCGCTCCGCGAGTGCTGACACGAGGAGTTCGGCCCGGCCGGTCTCCTCCCGCTCACCGGTCACCGCGCGCTCGGCCTCCGCGCGTTCGCGCAGTGCCGGCCACAGGGCCGCCAGGAGGGCGGTGTGGTCGGCGAGCGCCTGGCGCACGGCGCCAAGTTCCGTGTGGTCGGCGGGGAGGCTCAGGGCCGCCGCGGTGTCGGTGAGTTCGGCCGCCGCACGATCGGCCCGCTCCGCCGCCGGAGCCAGTTCCGCGGCACGTTCGTCCCGCCGGGCTCGGGCCCGTCGGACCGCTTCGGCCGCGGCGGTGACGCGTGCGTGGGCGTGCCGCAGATCGTCGTCGCCGGGCAGTGCGGCGAGTTCGGCGTCCAGCGTGGCACGGCGCCCGGCCACGGCACGGGACTCCTCGGCCAGTCGTTCCCGCTCCGCCGTCAGGCCGTCGATCTCGGCGCGCAGTTCCCGCATGCGGACGCGGCGTGCCTGCTCCCGTGCCCCTTCCCCCACGTACTGGGCGCTGCCCTTGGCCCAGCTTCCGGTGAGCGCCCCGACGCGGAAGCGCCCGTCCCCGCAGACCCAGGTGTCGTGGCCGCCGGCCTCCCAGGAGGCCTCGCCGGACCCGTCGCCGTCGCCCGCGACCAGGCCGATCGAGGCGAGCAGGCGCGCGACCGTCTCCTCCCCCACGGCGGCGGCTCCCTCGTCCGCGGGGTCGACGGCCGGGCACAGCGCGCGGTCGAGGCCGGTCCCGCCGAGCAGCCCGACCGGGTCGAGCAGTACGTCGTGTCCGTCCGCCGCGACCGCGGAGCCGTCCGGCCGCACCCAGGCGTCGAGGAGCCCCGACGCCTGAAGCGCGGCTTCCAGTCCCGCGCGGTCGGCCTCGGTGACGTGTGGGTGGAAGTCGACGAGCCGCCACAGCGGGGCGCCGGGGCCCCGGTCCCGCACGCCAGGTGTGCGCGTGGGGGGAGCCGCGGGGCCGCGTTCCCCGCCTGACTCGAGGGCGGTCAGTTCCTCCACCGCCAGTCGCTGCCGCTCCGCCGTCGCCGCCTCGCGGTGGGCCAGTCCGGCCGCCCGGTCGGCCAGGCGGGTGGCGGCGGCGCGATGCGCCTCGCTCGCCGCCGTACGGGCCGGCATCGGGCCGTCCAGAGAGCCCGACCAGTCCTGTACGGCGTCCAGGACCCCGGGCAGCCCCGGCACCCGCAGCTCCACACACCCGGAAAGACGCTCCCGCACGGCCGTGACCAGCGCCCGCCCCTCCCGGGCGACGTCCTCCTCCGCCTCGGCCAGTCGCTCCTGCCCGTGCACGACCTCCTCGTCGGCCTCGTCGACGCGCAGCCGAGCGGCACGGTGCCGCTCCTCGGCCTGCTCGGCCCGCGTGACGAGCTCCGCCACGTGCCCGACGGCGCGCTGCCTGCTCGCGGTCGCCTCATCCGCCTCCCGGCGCAGAACCGCCTCGGGGGCTCCCTCCGTCCTGGGAAGCCGGAGCCGGGCGGCTACCGCGCTCTCGGCCACCCGGTCGCGGATCCCGTCCAACGCCTCCCGGGCTGCTGTGAGCCGGTTGTCCGCGGTGGCGAGCCGGCCCAGGGCCCGGGTGTGTGCCTCGGCCGCCGTACGCCGATCCGCCTCGGCCCGCTTCAGGTCTGCCGCCGTGCGGGAGGCGTCGTCCGCCGCCCGGTCGAGCGCGCGGGCGTCGCGCATCTCGGGCCGGGACCGCAGCGTGGCGTCCTGGGCGGCCAGCCGTGCGGCCCGCTCGTCGAGGGCGGTGCCCCTCGCCGCGGCCTCCTCGCGTTCCGCCGAGGCCCGGTGCAGGTCCGCCTGTGCCCTGGCGAGTTCCCGTTGCAGGTTCTCGTACCGGGCGTGTTCGCGGCGGGGCAGGCGGGCGCGGCGCCGGGAGGCGAGGCGGGCGTAGCGGCGGTAGTGGTCGAGGAACGCCGTGGACGCCTGTTCGGCCTCGCGGGCCGCCCGCAGTTCCTCCTTCTCCTCGTCCAGCGACCGGAACGCCTCCGCCGCGTCGGCGACGACCGCCTGGTCCATCGGTGGGAGTGCCTCGGTCAGCGCCCGGGACAGGGCGGCCTCGCTGGGGCGCTTGGACAGCTGGGGCTGGCGCAGCTGGATCAGGAGGTCGACGAGGGCGCCGTAGCGCCGCTCCCCCAGCCCGAACAGGGCTTCGTCGACTGCCCTGCGGTAGGCCTTCGCCGTGTCGTACACCATGCCGTGGGCGCCTACGGCCTCGGCGAGCCGGTCCCGGGACAGTGCCGTGCCGGTCGCGTCCAGCAGGTCGAGGCCGGCGCCGATGCGCTGGCCGGTGACCGCGAACCAGTGGCGGGCGATGCCACGTCCGGCGACCGCCTTGAGTCCGCACAGCAGCGTGCGGAAGTGCGCCTCACCCGTGCTGCCGTCGAGTCGTCCGAACTCGATCCAGGTGTATCCGAGCCGTTCGGGGTGCGGGTGCGCGCCGCCCAGGAGGAGGTTCCACTCCATGCGCTTGCCGGGGTCGCCGTCGGGTTCGACACGACGGGCGGAGAGGTCGCCGTCCAGGAGGAACGGCAGGGTGAGGGCCAGCACCTTCGACTTGCCGGTGCCGTTGTTGCCGCGCAACAGCAGTCGGCCGTCGCGGAACCAGAACTCCTCGACGTCGTAGTGGAAGAGGTCGACGAGTCCGATGCGCAGGGGCCGCCACCGGCCGGGCGCGGGAGCGGGCAGCACGGGGCCGGGCGACTCGGGTCCGGGGAGCGCGGTCACGGGTGGTTCACCTTTCGTCCTGCGCGGGCTGCGCGGGCTGCGCGGATTGTTCCGTCGTGGCGGACCGGCGGGCCCGTCCGGGTTCGCTGACCACGGGTTCGCCGACCGCGTACCGGGCGAGGGCCGGCCGCGGTACGACACCCCCTTCGGTGCGCTCGGCGAGTCCCAGCGCCACCAGCCTGGCCAGCGCCTGCTCGACGAGTCCGGGCTCCGCTCCCGGTTCCCTCGCCGACTTGGACCAGAACCCGCCGTGCTCCACGGCCAGTTCCCGTACGCGGGCCGCCAGTTCCGCCGGTTCGACGGGCCCGTCCGCCCGGGCCAGGTGCCCCGCCAGCAGCAGGGTGATGTGACCGTGGGTGCCCTGTTCCGGCATGCGCGCGTCCGTGAGGTCGTCCATCGGGTCGACCATGGCGATGCCCTCGGCCCGGGCCTCCGGGACGAGTCCCGTCAGCTCGTTGATGCGGGCGGTGATGAAGCCACGCTGCCGGGTGAGGTAGGCCAGTTCATCGTCGGTCAGGTCGTCGTAGTACAGCACCGGGTCGTCCAGGAGGATGCGGGTCAGTTTCCAGCGGACCGCCCGGAACCTGAGCTCGTCGCTGTCGAGCACGGTCGACGCGGTCATCTCCACCAGGCGCTCCTCGAAGCCCTCGGCCTCGACCATGGAGGGACCGCGCAGGGACGCGGGCATCCCGGCCAGCACGCGCCGCCGCACGTCGTACAGCACGTCGCCCGATCCGCTGACGTAGGCGTCCTCGTCGCCGGCGACCCGCCGCAGCACGCCGAACCGCAGCAGCACGCGGACGACGGCCGCGAGGTCGAGTCGCTCGTCGCGCCGCTCCAGGGTGAACGTGATCCCGGCAGCGACGAGTTCGGGATCGGCGGCGGCCAGGACGACCTGCTCGGCGAGGCGTCCGAGCGCCACCTGCGACTCGCCCCGTTCCAGCGCGGCCAGGGCCAGGCAGAGCAGGACGTAGCGGCGTCGGGTGAAGGGCAGGGCGCTCCGGGTGGCCTCGCGCGCCGGGTGTGTGGCGTCGGTGACGGTGCCCGGCGTCTTGCGCAGCCGTGCTGCGTCGGCGTCCGTGCGCAGCGTCCAGCCGACGTTGCGTTCGAACCACTCCCGCAGCTCGGCGGTGTGCCGGCGCACCAGCTTGAACTCGTCTGCGTACGGTCCGTCGGCCGTGAGCAGCGGCTTCTTCAGCAGGGCGCGTGCGGCCTTCTGGAGGTCGGCCTGCCGCTGGCCGTCGAGGACCTCGCCCAGGGGGCCACTCATCGGTCCTCCGTGAGTTGGGGAGCGGTGTCCCGTCGCGGGGCGGGGAGGGGAACGGGTGCCGATGGCGGTGCGGCGGCACGGTCGCCCTGCCCCACCGTGAGGTCGACGATGTCGATCAGATGGTCGGGGCCGCTGAACACACCGTCGGGAGTGCGCACTTCGGCTGTCGAACCGTCGTCGAGCGCGGTCAGCCGGATCTCCATCGAACCGTCCCCGCTGGTGGCGACTGTGGTGATGGTGCCCGGCCGCCAGGTGGCGAGCGCGTCGCCGAGCAGCCGCAGGAACAACTGGAAGGCATGCGGGTCGAGTCCCCCGAGCCGGGACAGCCGCACCGGTCCGTCCGTCACGAGACGGTCCCGCGCCCGCCTGGTCTCCTCCGTCTGCCGGGCTGCGATCTCGGCGAGCCGGCGCTTCGCCTCGCCCCGGTCGGCCACCCTGCGCGGCTTGCCGCGTCGTTCATAGCTGCCGGTGCGGCGCAGCTGGGGGCTGATACGCAGCGGTCGCGCCTCGCTCCACGGGGTGGAGGCCGGCTCAGGGGCGGCCGTCCGTTCGGCGAGGGTTTCGGCGTCGATGGTGAGGTGCCGGGAGGAGTGCAACCCGAACGCCACGCGCCACAGCCGGTGCCGTGCCGCGTCGTCCGGGGCCTGGGCGAACCAGCGCGCGAGGGTGCGGAAGTCGGCTGAACGGTCCGAGCGTCCGGCCCGCCGCTCGTTGAGCTGCCGTACGACGGCCAGGAGCTGCGGGATCGAGCCGAGCGCCCGCCCCCGCAGCAGTCTGGCCTGCGCATCCCGCCCCTCCCCCGACACGAACCACTCGGCGAGCCCGGACCACCGGGCGGCCCACCGCTCGTACGCCACCGCCTCCGCCCGCTCGGCGTCCTCGGGAGCGGCGTCGGCGGCCTCGCGGGCGGCGGCGAGCCGCAGCAGCGGAGCGACCCGCTCCTGCTCCTCCAGCTCTCCGATGAGCAGGGCGATCCGCCCGCCGAGGGTGATGAGGTCCTGGATGAACCGCTCCAGGTACTGGATCAGCCGGTCCTTGTAGGCGAGGAACGCCTCGACCTCGATGTCGTGCAGGTCGATGGTGCGCTGGAGCGAGCCCATGAAGGCGCGGGCGTTGTCGGCGAGGTCGGTGAACCGCGCCGTCAGCACGGACAGGGCGACGTAGGTCTTCGCCGGGTCGGGCTCGTCCTCCGCGGCGATCACCAGCAGAGCACGCAGCTGTGTGACGATGTCGTGCAGCGCGACCGCCTGGAGTTCGCCGCGCCGCCCCAGCACCTCGTCGTACGTCCCCAGCGCCGCCTCGGCCGCCTCACCGGCCCGGGTGAGCTGGTAGATGAACCGCCTGCGGTAGAAGTCCTCGACCGCCGTCACCCGCGCGTGGTCCGGGTCGGCCCGCAGATTGCCCCACTCCACGAGCTTGTCCAGCGCCTGCGTCACCGCGTCCGGGTCGGCGGGCCGGCTCCCCGCGTCCAGGGCGGCGTACACGTCCTCCGGCCGCAGATGCACCGCGAACCGCTCCTTGGCGGCGAGGAACGCGCGCATGACCTGACGGTAGAGGGGGGCGTTGGGGGTGGTGAGGTGGGCGAACGGAGAGTAGTCACTGGAGATCATCTCGCCACATTCTTCCACCGCGGTCCCGGGCTCACATGGGAGTTGCGAACACGCACTCCGCCCAGACCGCCCAGACCGTCCTGCCCGGACCCCCCGGCCGGAGGTGCCGACCCCAGCGGGTGGCGAGGCCCGCGACCAACAGCAGCTCGCGAGCCCCGTCGCAGACGTGCTCGACGTCCGCGCTGTCCGGCTCGTCGCCGTCCGCCGGCATGCGGGCCTGGGGTTGCTGGCAGCGCAGTCCGCCCCAGCGGGCCCGCACCTGTGCGGTCACCGGCTGGACGGCGATGCGCAGGTGCCTGCGCGCGGCGCGGCCGTGCGACCGCATGCAGACGTGGGTCGGTCAGGGCTGCACAACGTCTCCATGACACGAGCGGTGTCGCGCGGCGAGGCGCCGGGTTCCGCCGTTGCCCGGTCGGCGAGTTCGGTGACGGTCACGACGTGTTCCCGGGGACCGGCGATGAGGGTGCCGAGGTCACGGACCCACGAGGTGGTTCACCACCCAGGCCGCGCTTTCGTGCACGACACCGCCGGGTGGTTCCCGGCGCCCGGCCGGCAGGTCGCACCCGAGGCACCCCGTCACATCCCCGTGCGCCGGTCCGTCCAGGGCCGCGGCGATGACGTCGCCTGCCGTGCGCCACGGCCCCGTCGCCGTAAAGCCAGTGGAGCGGCGCCGCTGTGCGCCCCTACCTTGCTGGCGAACCACGGCGTCCGGTCAAGGAGATGCCGTTGTACACCGTGTGAGACCTCCCGAGCGCTGAACCGTCGCGCGTCGCGCTCTGCACCGCCTGCGGGGACACCTGCGGTCTTTCGCGGGCCGAGGCCGAGAGACTGATCACGGAGGGGAAGCTCGCTTCGGCGGTCCGGCTGACCGGCAAGCTCTCCGGCGACTTCACCTTCACGCTCAAGCGCTGAGCCCTCCTCGGGACCGGGGAAGGGCCGCGCCACTCCCCCTGCCAGGCGTCTTCCTCGCCCTGCGCGGGCGCGGGGCGAGGAAGACGCCTGGCAGGCGGCCGGCGGGCAGTCGGCCGCCTGCGTGCGCGCGGGTGGTAAATGGGTGTCCCTGGCTGGTGCGGTGCGTCGATCATGGAGCGGGCCAGGACCCGCTACCGGTGAGGAGTTCCTCCCCATGCCCGCACCCGCCGACCCCACGGTGCTCCACCCGATGCCCGAGCAGCCCCGGGTCGTCCTGCTCAAGCCGCTCGTGAAGTCCCCGTTGATCGAGGTCGGGGAGTACTCCTACTACGACGACCCGGACGACCCGACGGCCTTCGAGACACGCAACGTGCTCTACCACTACGGGCCGGAGAAGCTGGTCATCGGCAAGTTCTGCGCGCTGGGCACGGGCGTGCGGTTCATCATGAACGGCGCCAACCACCGGATGGACGGCCCCTCCACCTTCCCCTTCCCCACCATGGGCGGCTCGTGGGCCGAGCACTTCGACCTGCTCACCGGCCTGCCCAGTCGTGGGGACACCGTCGTCGGCAACGACGTGTGGTTCGGCCACGGCGCGACGGTCATGCCGGGTGTGCGGATCGGACACGGCGCGATCATCGCCGCGGGCGCCGTGGTCACCGGCGACGTGCCCGACTACGGCATCGTCGGCGGCAACCCGGCCCGCCTCCTCCGCACCCGCTACACCAGCGAGGACATCGCCCGGCTGCTGGCGGTGGCCTGGTGGGACTGGCCCGCGCGGCACATCACCGAGCACGTTCGCACCATCATGTCGGGCAGCGTCGCCGCTCTCGAAGCCGCCGCCCCCACCACCCCGCACGGGTGACGCACGGGCCGTCTCCGGAGCCACCGGAGCCCGCCACCGGCGCCCGCCACCGGCGCCGGCCACCGGGGCCCGCCGCCGGAGTGGGCGCCGTCTCACCGCACCGCGCCGGTCGAGTTGCCGCGGGCGGTCGATGCGAGAAGGTGAGGGGGGGAAGGTCCGCGAAGGGAGCTTGTGGTGGCAGCCCGTTCCATCGACGACTCTGCGGTGCTGGACGCGCTGTTCGCCGGTTCCCCCCAGGGTCTGTTCGTCTTCGACTCCGAGCAGAAGGTCACCCGCTACAACCCCGCCGGGCGGGGAGCGCGCAGGGTACCCCCCGAGGACGTCACCGGCCACTGCGCCGAGGACTTCGCCCCCGGCTTCGACCCGGCCGAGATCAGGGCCCTGATCGACGAGGCCCTCGCGACCGGCGAGCCGCTGAGGGGCCGGCTGGTGCGGGGACAGTCGCCCTCGAACCCGCACCGGACCCTCGCGCTCGAGGTGTCCCTCTTCCCCCTGCACGGCTCGGGCGACGGCATGCCGGGGCTGGTGGGCGTGGTCGAGGACGTGACCGACAGGCAGGAGGCGGCGGCCCGCCTGGCCGTTCTCAGTACGGTGCACGCGGCGGTCGGCTCCACGCTCGACGCGCGGACCACGGCCGACGAGCTGGTGCGCGCGCTGGTGCCCGCGTTCGCCGACGCCGCGGCCGTCGACCTGCTGGACGACGGCCGGCAGGGCCCCGGCGGGCAGGCCGGCCCCCTGCCGACGAGTGTTCCCCTGCGCCGCGTGTCCTTCGCCCCAGCCACCGCCGAGACCATCAGGAAGAAGGGCGACAGCCGCCCCTTCCCCTTCCCCACCCCGTACACACAGGCCCTCAACGACAGACAGGCCCGCATCGTCCGGGTCTCACCGGACGCGCCGTGGCTGTCCGCCGATCCGGACGGCTTCGCGCCGCTGCTCAAAGCCAACGTGCACTCCATGATCGTCGCTCCGCTCACTGTTCGGGACAGCGTCCTCGGTCTGCTGACCCTGTACCGGAACCGGACCGACCCTTTCCGGGAAGCGGATCTGGACGTGGCCCGGCAGGTGACCACCACGGCGTCCGCGCAGCTGGACAACGCGCGCAGTTACCAGCGCGAACGTACCGTGGCCACGGCACTGCAGCGTCGGCTCCAGCCCGGTGTGATCCCCGACCTCTCGGCGGTGGAGACCGCCCACGTGTACCTGCCCGAGAGCGCCGGCGGCGACTGGTTCGACGTCATCCCCCTCTCCGGCACGCGCGTCGCCCTCGTCGTCGGCGAGGTCGCCGGTCACGGCGTCGAAGCGGCGGCCACCATGGGCCAGCTCCGGGTCGCCGTGCGCACGCTCGCCCTGCAGGACCTGGAGGCGGACGAGCTGCTGACCCGTCTGGACGAGGTCGCCGCCCAGCTCGCCAAGGCCTCCGCGGCGGCCGCGGACACCGATGCGGCGACGTGCGCGATCACCGTCTACGACCCGGTCTCCTGCCACTGCACCATGGTCCGCGCGGGACACCCCCCGCCCATCGTCGTCGACCCCGACGGGTCACCGCTCACCGTGGACATACCCCAGGGGCCGCCCCTGGGGGCGGGCGGCGGACGTGCCTTCACCCCGATCGTGATCGAGCTCCCCCCGGGCAGTCTGCTCGCCCACTTCACCAGCGGCCTCCTCGCCGCCGACGGTGACGACCGGGCCGCCGCCGTACGCCACCTCGAACGCGTCCTCGCCTCCACCACGCTGCCCCTGCAGGAACTGTGCGACTCCGCCGTGTACCGCGTGGCACCTTCCCCGCAGGACGACGCCGTCCTCCTCCTCGCCCGCACCCACGCCCTGTCGCCGGAGCAGGTCGCGGACTGGACCCTGCCCGCAGACGCCTCCGTCGTGAGCACGGCGCGCCTGCTCACCGACCGGCAACTCGCCGCCTGGGACCTCGACGAAGCGGTCTTCGCCACCGAACTCATCGTCAGCGAGCTCGTCACCAACGCCATCCGCCACGGCAAGGGACCGGTCCGCCTGCGGCTCATCCACGACCAGGACCGGCTTCTGACCGAGGTCACGGACGCCAACAGCGCCAGCCCCCACCTGCGCCACGCGAGGGAGAGCGACGAGGGCGGACGCGGTCTCTACATCGTCATGCGGCTCAGCTCCCACTGGGGCGTCCGGCACGGCCGCCGGGACAAGACCATCTGGTCCGAACAGCGACTCGGCGGCGAACCGCCGGACCCGTCGGTCATGCTGGACGTCGTCGACGCGACCGACACGGCGGAATCCTGACCGGCCCCGCGACGCTATTCATACAGCAATACCGTCGATTTTGCGTGTTTGCGTGAATTCGGATCGAGCGAGGATCCCAGAAATCGTTCACTCGACTGCCACGCATCCGACGGAGTAGGCAGACGTTACTTCGGATATGACCGAGGAAAACGGGGAATTGGTCTCCTGTCCGTTGAGGCGAGAGCAAGGGCACGTCATCGAAGGGGGGTGTGCGGTGACGCTGGGCTCCTACACCTACACGCCCGGCAGGAATCACAGCCCCTCACCGGTCGACGGAACCCTCACGAGAGGCGGGTTCCCGGTCCCGCTACGGGAGACCGAGCCCGTGCTGCAACGCTTCCTGGACGTCATGACCGAGCTGGAGACCGGTCTCGCCGAGCGTTGGGGCCGGTCCTCCCAGGGGTCCCTGACGTGCACCGCGGCGGAGTGATGCGGGCGCGTCATGCACGATGAGCACATTCATCAGCCCCTGCCCTACGGCGAAGGCCTCTTCCCCTCCGCGGGCACCGGCCGGCACCGGGGGCCCCGGGAAGCGGCTCCGGAAGCCCTGGTCCCGCCGGACCCCGGCTGGGACCCGGCCGAAGAGCTCGCGTTCCTGCTCCAGGACGCGATGGAACAGCAGTCATCCGTCCCGCAGGAAACAGAGACCTCGGCGTTCGCCCCCGCGCCGGGCACACCGCTGAGCAATCTCCAGGAAATCACGGCGGAACTGCCACCGTTGAGGGAATCCCCCACGAGCCACCGCAGGATCCGCCGGGGCAGAAAGGTGAGCCGGCTGCGCGCCACGAGCCTGTCCCTCGCGGCCCTCGCCGCGGTCATCGCGGCCTCGGTCAGCCTGTTCGGCGGCATGGTGGCCTACGAATCCCTGCGCCTGGCCGCCGCGCCCCGGACCCGCGGCAGCGTCGTCTCCTGGTGGCCGCTGCTGGTCTACGGGCCCTGGCTGGTCGCGTCGCTGGCCGTCCTGCGGTCCGCGCTGCACCAGCGCCGTGCGGTCCACTCCTGGTCCGTGGTCCTGCTGTTCTCGACCATCGCGATGCTGCTGTGCATCGCCCAGGCGCCCAGGACCCTCAGCGACAGCGCGGCGGCGGCCCTGCCGGGCCTGGCGTCGTTGCTCTGCTTCCAGCAGATCGTCCGCCAGATCACCCTCACCCGTCCGCCCCGGCGGGCGGTGCCGCGCCACCGCCAGCGCCCCGTGCCGGCGCCGGGCGACGAGGCGGCGGACACCGCGGCACGGGATGCGGCGGGCCGGGACCCGCTGTCCCTCCCCCAGCAGCGGCATGCCCAGCACCCGTCGCGGTCCGGCGTGCGGACCCGCCCGGCCGACCCGGCCGGGCGGCCTCCCGCCCGGTCGCCGCGGAAGCGGCCCTGACCCGGGGCGGCGATCGCCGCCGATCACCGCTGTGCCCCCGCACGGCCCCTCGAAGCGGAACTCGAGGGGCCGCTTGCGTACGCCGTCACGCCGGTCGCGTCCGCCGTCATGGTGACTGCCGGCGTCGGGCCCCGTACCGGGTCGGATGCCGTCGGTGCGTCCGGGGTGGTGCGGCCCGAGCGTTCGGGCTCAGCCCGCGACCAACGTCACGGCCTGCTCGCGCCACGCGTGGAAGTCCGGCAGCAGCAGGCCGTTGGTGGGCCGCAGTTCCATCAGGGTGGCCTCGACGTGCGCCGCGCCGGGCTTCAGGGCGTTCGCGAAGGCTCTTCCCTTGTTGGACCAGCGGTGCTCCTGCCCGTCGCACACCGCACGGGTGCCGCCGATGCCGTACCGCACGGACGGGTTGCTCTGGCTCACGGAGGAGCTGACGAAGACGGGGCCGGTACCGGCGGTGCAGCGGTAGGTGCCGGAGAGCGTGATGGTGCCGTCCGAGGCGATGCGGCCGGTCCGGTCGACCGTCACCGTCTCCGTGTCGGCCGCCGCGAACGCGGTGGGGGCGGGCGACAGGAGCAGGGCGGCGCCGGCGGCTGCGGCCAGGGCGGCGGAACGTACGCGTACGGGCATGGGGAACCTCCCGGTCGAGCGGAATGGAGGGTTCCACTGGATACAGGGCGAGTGGGCCGACGGCGGTGACCGTCACCCCTTCGGTGGCGAGTCCGCGGCGGTCGTCGCGGGTCGGGTGCCCGAGGCGCGCCGGCCGGGCCTACGGCAGTACCGCGAACCCGTCGAGTTCCACCAACGCCCGCTCGTCCCACAGGCGTACGACCTCCACGACCGCCATCGCCGGGTAGTCGCGGCCCGCCAGTGCGCGCCAGATGCGGCCGAGGGCGGCGGCGTGGGTGCGGTAGGCGGCGACGTCCGTGGCGTAGACGGTGACGCGGGCCAGGTCGGCGGGGGTGCCGCCGGCGGCGCGCAGAGCGGTCAGGAGGTTGGTGAGGGCCTTCTCGAACTGGACGGGGAGGGTGTCCCCCGTGACCTCGCCGTCGGTGTCGAGGGCGGTCTGGCCGGCCAGGAACACGACGCGGGTGCCGGTGGCGACGACGGCGTGGGAGAAGCCCGTGGGCGGGGAGAGGCCGGGCGGGTTCACCCGTTCGGCGGTCATGCTCCGGCCCCTTCGGTCGCGTCCCGCGTGCGGTACAGCTCCTTGGCGATGATGCCGCGTTGCACCTCGCTCGCGCCCTCGTAGACACGGGGGGCGCGCACCTCGCGGTAGAGGTGTTCGAGGAGGTGGCCGCGGCGCAGGGCGCGGGCGCCGTGCAGTTGGACCGCCTTGTCGACGACGTACTGGGCGGTCTCGGTGGCGAGGAGTTTGGCCATGGCGGCGCGCTGCGGGACGTCCGGCGCGTGGTCGTCGTACGCCGTGGCGGCCGCGTACACCATGAGGCGGGCGGCCTCGGTGCGCAGGGCCATTTCGGCGACCTGGTGGGAGACGGCCTGGAGGTCGCGCAGCTTGCCGCCGAAGGCGTCGCGGGCGCTGGTGTGCGCCAGGGTGGCGTCGAGGGCGGCGCGCGCCATGCCGACCGCGAAGGCGCCGACGCTGGGGCGGAACAGGTTGAGGGTGCTCATGGCGACCCTGAAGCCGCGGTCCGGTTCACCGAGGACGTCGTCGGCCGTGACGGGCACGGCGTCGAAGGCCAGGGTGCCGATGGGGTGCGGGGAGAGCATGTCGAGGGGGGCGCCGGAGAGGCCTGGGCGGTCGGCGGGCACGAGGAACGCGGTGACGCCGCGGGCGCCGGCGCCCGGGGTGGTGCGGGCGAAGACGGTGTAGAAGTCGGCCTCGGGGGCGTTGGAGATCCAGCACTTCTCACCGGTGAGCCGCCAGCCGGTGGGACCGTCGCGCTCGGCGGCCGGTGCGGCCGGGGCCTGCCCGCCGCCCCGCCGGTCACCCGTCGGGCTCGGCTCCCCGGGGCGCGCGGCGTCGTCGCGCGCGGCGTCCCTGGGCTGCGGATACGGCCCCGCGCCGGGCTCGACGGCCGGGCGCGCGGCTTCCCGGGCCGAGGGGGCGGAGGGGCCCGAGGAGTCCGTGGGGCCCGGCCCCGCGGGGTCGGTGGCCGACAGGTCCGGCCCCGCGCCGCACCCGGCGCCACCCCGCTCGGCGTCCGGCGCGTCCCCCCGGTCACCGGCGGGCCACGCGCCTGCCGGGACCGACGGACCCGAACCCGCGCCGCGCCCCTCCGCCGACCCCACGGCACCCCCGGCCCCGGCCTGCCCGGCGGCGGGGAGACCGGCGTGTGAGGGGACCGGAGGGGTGATCTCCGGTGGTGTCCCGCGCGTCGCTGTGGCCGGTTCCGCCCTGAGTGTCAGCGCGGCCGCGTCGGAGCCGGCGTCGGGCTCGCTGAGTGCGAAGGCGGCCACCGCGCTGCCGTCGCTCACGCGGGGCAGCCAGCGGGCGCGCTGGGCCTCGGTGCCGTGGGCGTGCACCGGATGGGCGCCGAGGCCCTGGAGGGCCAGGGCGGTCTCGGCCTCCGTGCAGGCGTAGGCGAGGGACTCGCGCATCAGGCACAGGTCGAGCGCGCCCGAGGTGAACAGGCGGGACAGGAGGCCGAGGGTGCCGAGTTCGGCGACGAGGGCGCGGTTGACGCGGCCCGGCTCGCCCTTCTCGGCCAGGGGCCGCAGCCGTTCGGCGGCCAGGGTGCGCAGCTCCTCGCACCAGGTGAGTCGTGCCGGTTCGAGCGAGAATGCGGTCATCGCCGGTCCCTTCCCCTGCTCGCCTGCCCACGGGGCCACACCCGAGGTTATCGCGCACCGTTGACTGTCGTCACCGACACGATACGCTCGTGGCGCGAGCCCACCACGACAAAGGGGGCGAACCGCCATGGCGGATCCGCACCGCGCGGAACCACACCGCTCCGCCCACGTCGACACCTTCACGCGCGAGCACCTGCCGCCCCCCGACCAGTGGCCCGAGCTCCGCTTCGACCTCCCGGAGCTGCGCTACCCCGCGCGGCTGAACTGCGCCGCCGAACTGCTCACCGGCCCGCCCGACGACCGCCCGGTCTTCCGCACCGCGTCCGGGGACACCTGGAGCTACGGCCGGCTGCGGGCCCGCGTCGACCGGCTCGCCCACGTCCTCACCGGGGACCTCGGTGTCGTCCCGGGCAACCGGGTGCTGCTGCGGGGCCCGACCACCCCGTGGCTGGCCGCCTGCTGGCTGGCGGTGCTGAAGGCGGGCGCGGTGGCGGTCACCGTGCTGGCCCAGCAGCGTCCGCACGAGCTGCGCGCGATGTGCGAGATCGCCCGGGTACGGCACGCCCTGTGCGACGCGAGGGCCGTCGACGACCTCGCCGGGGCGCGGATACCCGGGCTGCGGATCACCCCGTACGGCGGGGACGCGCCCGACGACCTGCTGACCCGCGCGCAGGGCGGCACGGCGCCGGACGCCCCCTACGCGGCCGTGGACACCGCGGCCGACGACGTGGCGCTGATCGCCTTCACCTCGGGCACCACCGGGCGCCCCAAGGGCTGCATGCACTTCCACCGCGACGTGCTGGCGATCGCCGACACCTTCTCCCGGCACGTCCTCAAGCCGCACGCCGACGACCTCTTCGCGGGCAGTCCGCCGCTCGGCTTCACCTTCGGGCTCGGCGGGCTGGTGGTCTTCCCGATGCGGGCCGGGGCGAGCGCGCTGCTGCTGGAACAGGCCGGCCCCCGGGTGCTGTTGCCGGCCGTCGCCGAGCACCGGGTGACGGTGCTGTTCACCGCGCCGACGGCGTACCGCGCGATGCTCGACGAACTGGACGCGTACGACCTGACGTGCCTGCGGCGTTGTGTGTCGGCGGGCGAGAACCTGCCCGCGGCCACCTGGCGGGCCTGGCGGGAGCGCACCGGTCTGCGCATCATCAACGGCATAGGCGCCACCGAGCTGCTGCACATCTTCGTCTCCGCGGCGGACGACGACATCAGGCCCGGCACGACGGGCGTTCCGGTGCCGGGGTGGCACGCGCGCGTGCAGGACGAGCACGGCTCGCCCGTGCCCGACGGGGAGCCCGGGCTGCTGGCGGTGCGCGGGCCGGTGGGCTGCCGGTACCTCGCCGACCCGCGGCAGCGGGAGTACGTGCGCGGCGGCTGGAACATCACCGGCGACACCTACGTGCGTGAGCCCGACGGCTACTTCCGGTACGTGGCACGCGCCGACGACATGATCATCTCCGCCGGGTACAACATCGCCGGGCCGGAGGTCGAGGACGCGCTGCTGCGGCATCCGGACGTCGTGGAGGCAGCGGTGGTGGGCCGGCCCGACGCGGCCCGCGGGCAGGTGGTGGTGGCCCACGCGGTGCTGAGGGAGGGTGCCGAACGGGACTCCGACGCGCTGCGCGCGTTCCTCAGGGACGAGCTGGCGCCGTACAAGTGCCCGCGCGAGATCGTCTTCCTGGACGCGCTGCCGCGCACGGCGACCGGCAAGCTCCAGCGCTACCGGCTCCTGGCCCCACCCGGCCCCCGTGCCGGTGCCGAGGGTGACCGGGGTGGCCGGGGTGACCAGGCGTGATGCCGACGACCTAAGATGATCAACGTGTCCGAGCAGCACGCGCAGCACGCCCCGAGGTCCCTGATCGTCACGTTCTACGGCGCGTACGGCCGTTTCGCCCCGGGCCCGGTGCCCGTCGCCGAGCTGATCCGACTGCTGGCCGCGGTGGGGGTGGACGCGCCCTCCGTACGCTCGTCGGTGTCCCGGCTGAAGCGGCGCGGGCTGCTGCTGCCCGCCCGTACGGCCGAGGGGGCGGCCGGGTACGAACTGTCCGGCGAGGCACGGCAGTTGCTGGACGACGGGGACCGGCGCGTCTACGCCACGACACCCTACGGGGACGAGGGCTGGGTGCTCGCCGTGTTCTCCGTGCCGGAGTCGGAGCGGCAGAAGCGGCATGTGCTGCGTTCCCGCCTGGCCGGCCTCGGTTTCGGCACCGCGGCCCCCGGCGTGTGGATCGCCCCCGCCCGCCTGTACGAGGAGACCCGGCACGCGCTGGGCCGCCTGGGCCTCGACGCGTACGTGGACTTCTTCCGCGGAGAGCACCTGGGCTTCACGCCGACCGCCGAGGCGGCGGCGCGCTGGTGGGACCTGGCCGCGATCGCCAAGGAGCACGAGACGTTCCTCGACCGCCACGCGCGCGTGCTGCACGCGTGGGAGGGCCGGCCGGACACCCCGCCCGAGGAGGCCTACCGCGACTACCTCCTCGCCCTGGACTCCTGGCGGCACCTCCCCTACACCGACCCCGGACTGCCCGCCGGGCTGCTGCCCGACGACTGGCCCGGTACGCGCTCGGCGGCCGTCTTCCGGGCCCTGCACGAGCGGCTGCGCGACGCGGGGGCGCGCTACGCCCTGCCGGAGGCACCGGTGGACTCCTGGCGGTGACCCGAGGCCCTGGTGCTACCCGTCCTGACGCGGGGTGTGCAGCGTGAGTCTGGGCCTGGGCGCGTCCGTGCGTCCGGTCACCGGGCGGCGGCTGCCCGCCCGGTAGGGCGCCGGCCAGACGGCGCCCGGGCCGTCGTAGCCCTGCTCGGCCGCCGCGTGGAGCGTCCAGTGCGGGTCGTAGAGGTGGGGGCGGGCGAGCGCGCACAGGTCGGTGCGTCCGGCGAGGATCAGCGAGTTGACGTCGTCCCAGGAGGAGATCGCGCCGACGGCGATCACCGGGACACCCGCCTCGTGCCGGACGCGGTCGGCGAACGGGGTCTGGTACGACCGCCCGTACTCCGGCCGCTCCCCGGCCACCACCTGCCCCGTGGACACGTCGATCGCGTCGGCGCCGTGCGCGGCGAAGGCGCGGGCGATCTCCACGGCCTCCTGGGCACTGGTGCCGCCCTCGGCCCAGTCGGTGGCGGAGATGCGGACCGTCATCGGCCGTTCCGCCGGCCACACGCCGCGTACGGCGTCGAAGACCTCCAGAGGGAAGCGGAGCCGTTTCTCCAGGGTGCCGCCGTAGGCGTCGGTGCGGTGGTTGGTGAGCGGGGAGAGGAAGCCGGAGAGCAGGTAGCCGTGGGCGCAGTGCAGTTCGAGCAGGTCGAAGCCGGCCCGGGCGGCCCGCGCCGCGGCGCTCGTGAACTGCTCCCTCACGTCCGTCAGCTGGGCCCGCGACAACTCGCGGGGCGTCTGGCTGCGCGGCGTGTAGGGCAGCGCGGAGGCGGCCACGAGGGGCCAGTTGCCGTCGGGGAGCGGTTCGTCGATGCCCTCCCACATCAGCCGGGTCGAGCCCTTGCGTCCGCTGTGGCCGAGCTGCACGCCGATCGCGGTGCCGGGCGCCTGGGCGTGCACGAAGTCCGTGACCCGCTTCCACGCCCCGGCCTGCCGGCCGGTGTAGAGGCCCGTGCAGCCGGGGGTGATGCGGCCCTCCTCGCTGACGCACACCATCTCGGTCATCACCAGTCCCGCGCCGCCCAGGGCCCTGGCGCCCAGATGGACCAGGTGGAAGTCGCCGGGGAGGCCGTCGGTGGCCGAGTACACGTCCATCGGGGAGACGACGACGCGGTTGCGCAGGGTCAGGCCGCGCAGCCGGAACGGGGTGAACATCGGGGGCGTCCCGGGCGGGCAGCCGAACTCGCGCTCCACCGACTCGGTGAAGCGGGCGTCGCGCAGCCGGAGGTTGTCGTGGGTGACGCGGCGGCTGCGGGTGAGGAGGTTGAAGGCGAACTGGCGCGGCGGCTGGCCGAGGTAGCGGGGCAGGTCCTCGAACCACTCCAGGCTGGCGCGGGCCGCGCGCTGGGTGGAGGCGACCACGGGGCGCCGCTCCTCCTCGTAGGCGGTCAGCGCCTGGGGGAGGGACGGCTGTTCCTCCAGGCAGGCGGCGAGGGCGAGGGCGTCCTCCACGGCGAGCTTGGTGCCGGAGCCGATGGAGAAGTGGGCGGTGTGGGCGGCGTCGCCGAGGAGGACGAGGTTGCCGTGCGACCAGCGTTCGTTGACGACCGTGCGGAACGTGGTCCACTCCGACCGGTTGGACTTCAGCGGTCTGCCGCCGAGGGCGTCGGCGAAGATCTCGGCGCAGCGTTCCAGGGACTCCCGCTCGTCCGACGCGTCGAAGCCGGCCGCCCGCCACACCTCCTCGCGCATCTCCACGATGACCGTGGAGGCGTCGGCCGCGTACGGGTATCCGTGCAGCTGCATCACGCCGTGCCCGGTCTCGGCGATCTCGAAGCGGAAGGCGTCGAAGGCGAAGTCAGCGGCCAGCCAGATGTAGCGGCAGCGGTGGCCGGTGACACGGGGCCGGAACACGTCGCGGTAGGTCTCGCGGGTGGCGCTGTGCACCCCGTCGGCGGCGACGACGAGGTCGTACGCCTCCGCGAGCCGGGCGGGGTCCGGGGCCTCGGTGCGCGGGCGCAGCTCGACGCCGAGGGCGCGGCAGCGCTCGTGCAGGATCTCCAGGAGGCGGCGGCGGCCGAGGGCGGCGAAGCGGTGTCCTGTGGAGGTGTGGCGGATGCCCCGGTGGACGATGTGGATGTCGTCCCAGCGGACGAAGTCCTGCTTGAGGGCCTCGTAAACGACCGGGTCGGCGTGTTCGATGCCGCCGAGGGTCTCGTCGGAGAGGACCACGCCGAAGCCGAAGGTGTCGTCGGGGGCGTTGCGCTCCCAGACGGTGACCTCGCGGCCCGGGGCGAGGCGTTTGAGGAGGGCGGCGGTGTAGAGGCCGCCGGGGCCGCCGCCGATGATCGCCGCGCGCAGGGGGTGGCCCGGGTCGTCTCGCGACCGCGGGTTGCCTGTGGTGGCTCGCGCCCCGCGGCGGAGCCGCCGATCGACGCTGCCCCGCGCCCCTGGGGTCGGGGACACGCCCTACCTCCCCTGCCACTTCGGGGGGCGCTTCTCCGTGAAGGCCGCGTGGAACTCGGCGTAGTCCTCACCGTTCATCAGGAGGGCCTGCGTCGAGGCGTCCAGTTCCACCGCTGCCGCCAGCGGCATGTCCAGTTCCGCGGTGAGGAGGGCCTTGGTCTGGGCGTACGCCAGCGCCGGGCCGTCGGCCAGGCGGCGGGCGAGTGACTGGGCGGCCTCGTCGGCGCGGCCCTCGTCGGTCAGCTCGCTGATCAGGCCGATCCGCTCGGCCTCGGGCGCCCGCACCGGTTCGCCGAGCATCAGCAGGCGGGTGGCGTGGCCGAGGCCCACGACGCGGGGCAGCAGGTAGGCGGCACCCATGTCGCCGCCGGAGAGTCCGACGCGGGTGAAGAGGAAGACGAAGCGGGCGGACGGGTCGGCGACGCGGAAGTCGGCGGCCAGCGCGAGGACCGCGCCCGCCCCGGCCGCGACGCCGTGGACCGCGGCGATCACCGGGAACGGGGCTTCCCGCACGGCGCGCACCACCTGGCCGGTCATCCGGTTGAAGTCCAGCAGCCGGGCGGTGTCCATGGACAGGGTGGCGCCGATGATCTCGTCCACGTCGCCGCCGGAGCAGAAGCCGCGCCCTTCGCCGGTCAGCACGAGGGCCCGTACGGACCGCTCGCGGGACAGTTCCGCCAGCAGGTCGCGCAGGTCGGCGTAGGCCTCGAAGGTGAGCGCGTTGAGCCTGTCGGGGCGGGCGAGGGTGACGGTGGCGACCCCGTCGGTGAGATCGACGCGCAGGTGCCGCCAGTCGGGGGTGGGGGCGGCGGAGCCGGTGAAGGGACTCATGACGGGCGGCCTCCTCGGGCGGGCGCGGCCTCACCGAGTGCGGGGTACCGGAGCACTTCGAAGCTATCACTCTTCCGTGACTGTCGTCACGAGGGCGCGATAGAACGGATCCCGGAAGGGCGGCTCCGCCGGCCGGCTTCCGCCACATCCGGGCACCCACGGTCATGGCCGGTCATGAACGGCTCTCTGCGGCCACATCGGATCCCTTCGTCACCGGCCGTCGAGAACGCGGTGAGGGGGAAACCGTCCGCGCGGGTGACGGCGTTCACCCCGGTGCGCCGCCCGGTGGCAGCGGGTCCAAGGTCCCGCGCGGTGCCCGTCGAACGGCTCTGCCGGGTGGCGCCGTACCATTCGTAGGGTTGGAAGCAGGACAGGACCGCCTGCTCCAGAAACGGACTCGCCGTGCACGATCGCTCTCACGCCCCCGCCTCCTGGCGGATCGCGCTGCCGCACTCCGCCGCGGCCGTGCCGGTGGCGCGTGCCCTGGTCCGTACGGCGCTGGCCGAGCTGGAGCACCCCGCCGACAGCGACACCGCGGAGCTGCTCACGGCGGAACTGGTCGCCAACGCCGTCGAGCACACCTCCGGCGGGTCACCGATCGAGCTGGTGGTGGAGCTGAGGCCGACCGGCTGCCAGGTCGAGGTCCACGACCCGGACCCGGCTCCGCCCGGCGACCTCACCCGGCCCGGCGTGGAGCCGCCCGACCCCTGGCAGGAGCACGGGCGCGGGCTGCTGCTGATCCGCGCCCTGAGCTCGTCCTGCGGCCACCGGCCCACCGGGTCGGGCAAGGCGGTCTGGTTCAGGCTTCCCGCGGTGCCCGCTCAGCGTCGTCCGGCGTGAGGGCCGCCTGGGCGAGACGGGAGTGCCGGCGCCCGTAGGCCGCGTACACCAGCAGGCCCACCGCGAGGAACACCGCGAACTGGAGCCAGGTGGCCGCGCCCGTCTCGTAGATCAGGTACAGGCAGAAACCGACCCCGAGCAGCGGTGTCACCGGGTACAGCGGCACCCGGAAGGTGCGGGCGAGACCCGGCTCACGGCGGCGCAGCGCGATCACGGCGACGTTGACGGCGGCCATGGTGGCGAGGGTGCCGATGGTGCACAGGTTGACCACCGCGTCGAGCGGGGCGAAGGCCGCGGGGAGCGCGAAGACCACGCCCACGATGAGGGTGCCGGCGACGGGGGTGGCGGTGCGCGGCGAGACCTTCTCGAAGACGCGCGGGATCAGACCGTCCCGGGACATGGACATCAGGATGCGGGTCTGGCCGTACATCACGGCCAGCACCACCGAGGCGATGGCCACGACCGCGCCGAAGGCGACGACACCGCCGCCGATCGTGGAACCGGTGACCTCGTTCACGACGTACGACAGCGCGGCGGGCCGGTCGCCGACCTCGTCCCCGCCGACGGCGCCGATCGCGGCCACGGCGACCGCGCAGTACAGCAGGGTGACCAGGCCGATGCAGACCAGGATCGCGACCGGGATGTCCCGGCGCGGGTTCTTGGCCTCCTCGCCGGCCGTGGTGATCGCGTCGAAGCCGATGTACGAGAAGAAGGCGGCCGTGGTGCCGGCGCCGATGCCGCCGAGGCCGGCCGGGGAGAACGGGGTGAGGTTGCCGTCCCGGAAGGCGGCGAAGCCGATGGCGCAGAAGGCGACGAGGACGGCCAGCTTGAGGACGGCCATCGCCGCCGTGGCCCGGGCGCTCTCCCGCACCCCGCGCACCAGCAGCAGGCAGGCCAGGGCGATGACGATCACCGCGGGCAGGTTGACCACGCCCCCGTCCCCGGGCCCCGCCGAGAGCGCCCGGGGCAGCTGGAGGCCGAGGACGCTGTCCAGCAGTTCGTTGACGTACTGGCTCCAGCCGACCGCGACCGCGGAGACCGACACGCCGTACTCCAGCAGGAGGCACCAGCCGACCAGGAAGGCGGTCCGCTCGCCGAGTCCGGCGTAGGCGAAGGAGTACGAGGAGCCGGAGACCGGGATGGCGCCGCCCAGCTCGGCGAAGGCGAACGCGGTGAACACGCAGGTGATCGCGGCGAGCACGAAGGAGACGACGACGGCCGGACCGGCCTCGGCGACCGAGTCGGACAGACCGACGAAGATGCCGGTCCCGACGATGGCGCCCACGCCGAAGCAGACGAGCTGGAACAGCCCCATCGTGCGCTTCAGGCCGTGGCCTTCACGGTCGGCGCCGGATTCGGCCACCAGGAGGTGGGGCGACTTGATGCGGGAAGCGGGCATTGCGGGTGGTGCTCGTTTCTGGTGGTGCGGAGGCGACGGGTGTGTCGCGCGGCGGCCTGCGGAAGGGGTGGCTCCGGGCCGCCGGACAGCATAGGTCCTGGTCGGACGACAGGGCTCGGTCGGGCGGGACGTCCTGCCCAGGCGGGACGACCCGCCCGGGCAGACGACTCGGGCAGACGGCTCCGGCGGACGGCTCCGGCGGACGGCTCCGGCGGACGGCTCAGGCGGACGTCCTGCCCAGGCGGACGTCCTGCTCAGGCGAGGGTGGCGACGAGCACGGCCTTGATGGTGTGCAGCCGGTTCTCCGCCTCGTCGAAGACGACCGAGTGCGCGGACTCGAAGACCTCGTCGGTGACCTCGAGGGAGTCGAGGCCGTGGTTCTCGAAGACCTCCTGGCCGACCTTGGTGCCCAGGTCGTGGAAGGCCGGCAGGCAGTGCAGGAACCTCACGTCCGGGTTGCCGGTGGCGCGCAGGACGTCCATGGTCACCGCGTACGGGGACAGGGCGGCGATCCGCTCGGCCCAGACCTCCTTCGGCTCACCCATGGACACCCACACGTCCGTGACGACGAAGTCGGCACCGCGGACGCCCTCGTCCAGGCCCTCGGTGAGGGTGACGCGCGCGCCGTTCGCCTCGGCCAGCTTCCGGGCCCGGTCCACGACCTCCTGGGCGGGCCAGTAGGCCTTCGGGGCGACGATGCGCACGTCCATGCCGAGCAGGGCGCCGGTGACCAGGTAGGAGTTGCCCATGTTGAAGCGGGCGTCGCCGAGGTAGGCGAAGGACGTCTCCGTCAGGGGCTTGGCGCAGTGCTCGGTCATGGTCAGCACGTCGGCGAGCATCTGGGTGGGGTGCCAGTCGTCGGTCAGCCCGTTGTAGACGGGCACGCCGGCGAAGGCGGCCAGCTCCTCGACCTTCTGCTGACTGTCCCCGCGGTACTCGATCCCGTCGAACATGCGCCCGAGCACGCGTGCGGTGTCCTTCACGGACTCCTTGTGCCCGATCTGCGAGCCGGAGGGGTCCAGGTACGTGGTGGACGCGCCCTGGTCGGCGGCGGCGACCTCGAACGCGCAGCGGGTGCGTGTCGAGGTCTTCTCGAAGATCAGCGCGATGTTCCTGCCCCGCAGGTACCGTGTCTCGTTCCCGGCCTTCTTGGCGGCCTTCAGCTCCGCGGCCAGTTCGACCAGGCCACGGAACTCGTCCGCGGTGAAGTCGGTCTCCTTGAGGAAGTGGCGGCCGGCGAGGGCGGTCGGGACTGTCGCCATGGGGCGCTCCAGAGGTGCAGGGACGGGGACGCCTGGAAGTCTATACGAACTTCTGAATTTCTATACAGCCCGTGTCGCTGTGCGGCCCGGCTCTCCTACACGGCCTCGCGTTCCACCGGGCAGCTCATGCAGCGCGGTCCGCCCCGGCCCCGCCCCAGCTCGCTGCCCGGGATCTCGATCACCTCGACGCCCCGCTTGCGCAGGTGGGTGTTGGTGGTGGCGTTGCGCTCGTAGGCGACGACGACGCCCGGTTCGACGGCCAGCACGTTGCAGCCGTCGTCCCACTGCTCGCGTTCGGCCGCGTGCACGTCCTGCGTCGCGGTGAGCACGCGGATCTCGTTCAGGCCGAGGGCCGCGGCGATCGCACGGTGCATGTGCTCCGGCGGGTGGTCGGTGACCTTCAGGTCCTTCTCCCCCACGCCCGGCTCGATGGTGTACGAACGGAGCATGCCGAGCCCGGCGTACTGCGTGAAGGTGTCGCCGTCCACCATGGTCATCACGGTGTCCAGATGCATGACGGCCCGCCGCTTGGGCATGTCGAGGGCCACGATGGTGCGGGCGGAGCCCGCGGCGAACAGCTTGTACGCGAGCATCTCGACGGCCTGGGGCGTGGTCCGCTCGCTCATGCCGATGAGCACGGCGCCGTTGCCGATGACCAGCACGTCGCCGCCCTCGATGGTGGAGGGGTAGTCGGCCTGCCCCTCGGACCAGAGGTGGAACGTCTCGTCGCGGAACAGCGGGTGGTACCGGTAGATCGCCTCGAAGTGGACCGTCTCGCGCTGCCGGGCGGGCCAGCGCATGGCGTTGATGGAGACGCCGTCGTAGATCCAGGCCGAGGTGTCCCGGGTGAAGAGGTGGTTGGGCAGCGGTCCCAGCAGGAAGTCGTCCAGCTCCATGACGTGGAAGCGCACGGAGGTCGGCTCCGGGTGCGCGTCCAGGAACTCCCGCTTGGTCATGCCGCCGACCAGGACCTCGGCGAGCTCGCGGGCGGGCAGGGTCTCGAAGGCGGCCCGGAGGTGGTCCGTGGCCAGCACTCCGTACTCCTTCTCGTCGAAGACGCGGTCCAGGACGAGCCGTCGGGCCGCCGGGACGTCCAGGGCCTCGGTGAGCAGGTCGCCGAAGAGGTGCACGGCGACCCCGCGGTCGCGCAGTACGTCGGCGAACCCGTCGTGCTCGGCGCGCGCCCGGCGCACCCACAGCACGTCGTCGAAGAGGAGGGCGTCCTTGTTGCTGGGGGTGAGCCTTTTGAGCTCGAGATCCGGCCGGTGCAGGATGACGCGGGTGAGCCGCCCGGCTTCGGAGTCGACTTGGAATCCCATGCCTCCATCCTGACCGTTCGGGCGCCTGTTCATCCCCTGCTCGCGCAGACCCGTGCGTCCCGGGGCCGGCCGCCGGGACGGGCCCGGCGTCAGCCGCTGGGCTGCGGCTGGAGCAGCTCCGGGCGGGCGAGCGGACGGCGCGTGGCGTGGCCCGGGTCCAGGAGCGCCCGGGCCACGATCCAGCCGGACCGCGCGTGGGGGTCGGCCGGGTCACGGGCGAGGTCCCGGGCGTAGCCGTCCAGCGCGGCGGCCGGGTCGCCGGCGGCGAGGTGCTCGTCGGGGGTACGGGGGACGGCGGGGCGGGTGGCGAAGGCGTGGGTGCGGGTGTCGGGCCAGAAGCCGCGGTCCGGGCGGAAGCGGAGGGCGCCGTCCGGCCCGGCCGGTGCCGCGACGTTGCGCAGCCGCCACTGGGTGCGGTGCAGGGCGGCGGCCGTACGGGCCCGGGCGAGGGCGGCCGGGTCGACGGGTTCGCGCAGCCAGCCGTCCAGCGTCCGGGCGAGGCCGGTGACCAGCCGGCGCCCCGGCGCGGTGAGCCGGGCACTGGTCAGCAGGGTGCGCACGACCAGCCGGCTCTGCTGCCGGCGCAGCGCGAAGTGGTAGGCGGCGGCCTCGGCGTGTTCCGGCTCGGCCAGCCGGTCCCGCCAGAAGCCGGCGACGCCGGTGAAGGCGTACGCGCCGTGCAGCAGCCCGGTGAGGTGGCGCGGGTCGGCGCGCCAGGGGGCGTAGTACCGCTCCTCGCGGTCGTCGTCGAGGAGGGGGAAGAGGTGGAGGAGGGCGGCGAGTTTGCTGTGCTGGAACTCGTGGACGAGCGTCTCGGCGAGGGCCAGCGGGGACGCGGGGCGGGATATCAGCATGGCGCCGAAGGAGTCGCCGCTGGTGGCGGAGACCCCGACGGTCGGCGGAGCGGGCGGTGTGACGGCGGTACGGCCGTACGGCACCACGGCCCGGACGACGGCCGGGTCCAGCCGGCCCGGTCCCGGCTCGGCGCCCGCCCCGGCGAGGACGGCGACGGCACCGTCGAAGACCCGCTGCCACTGCGCCGCCTCGGCGGCGTCGAGCCGGGCAGGCGGGACGGGGCCGTCGAGGTCGCGGTAGGGGTCGAGGTCGTCGAGGGGTATGGCGACCGGGCCGGCCGGGGTGGTGTGGGTGAGGGTCCGCAGGGGGAGCCAGGATGCGAGCCGGTGCGACCGGACCGGCTCCGATTCCGACTCCGATTCCGGCACCGGCACCGACTCCAACTCCGGCTCCGGCACTGGCTCCAACTCCGGCTCCGACACCGATTCCGACACCGACACCGGCACCGGCACCGGCACCGGCACCGGCTCCAACTCCGGTACCGGCACCGGCACCGATTCCGGCTCCGACACTGGCTCCAACTCCGGCTCCGATTCCGACTCCCGCTCCGGCTCCGGCACCGGTCGCGCCTCCCCCGCCCGGTCGGACGCCTGCCGAGGCCCCCCGGGCTCACGCGGCTCGGGGAGGGGCCCGGGCCACCGACGTGTCTCCGGACCGGGTCCGTCCGGACCGTGGACGTTCACCGATGTCGTCACCGGGCGGCACGTCACGGAGGTCCGGGGTCCGTTGTGGCCCGGTGGGGCCGAGAGGGTCAGTTCGCCCGTTCTCGTCGCCGCCCGGGCCGCGGAGGGGCCCGGCGGCGCGTCCGGGAGACGGAGCAGGCCCAGGCCGGGCAGGTGCAGGCCGCCGTCCACGAGCGGGACCGTGAGCGCCGTCACCGTACCGGCGTGCAGGGCCGCGGTGACCGCCAGGACGTTCAGCCGGCCGGCCTCCGCCCACAACGGCGGCCCGGTGGCGGTGCCGTGCACCCGGCGCAGCATGTGGGCGATCCAGCCACCGGTCGTCGGCGCGAGCAGGAGCCGGTCGGCGGCCTCGGGCGCCCGTTCGGCGGCCGCCTTGAACGCGTCCCAGGCCTCGGCGACCGGCGTCAGGGGCGTGGGCAGCTCCGCGAGCCGCTCCAGCAGCGTCCGCAGCAACAGCAGCCGCCGTGCCCGTTCCCCGCGTTCCAGGAAGGCGACCGCCTCCGCGGAACCACCTCCGGCGGCCAGTTCGGCGAAGAGCCGGTCCGGCACGCGGAACGGGGCGGGGCGCGGCTCGCTGCTCATCGGTGGGACCTCCGGTCGGGTGCGGGCATGCGGGGACCCCGGCGGGCGCTCGGGCTCGTCGGGGCTCTGTCGTCGGCGCTCTGTCGTCGGCGTTCTGTCGTCTGCTGTGGGCGGCGGCTATTCGGCGCGGGCTCCGCCGCCGCCGCCTTCACCGCCGCCTCTGATGCCGCCGCGTGCGCGCAGGACCTCTTCGAGGAGGCGGGCGGTGGGACGGAGCGGCGTGAGACCGTCCAGGGCGGTCAGGGGCAGCGCCGCGACGTCCGCCAGGTCCGACTCCCAGACGTCGGCGCGCCCGAGGGCGACCGGTTGTTCACGGGTGGCGGCTTCGGCGTGGCGCAGAGCGGGCGGCTGGTCCAAGGTGCTCCCCCTTCTCGCACGGTGGCACTCGATGCCCCGTGTCTCTTCCATCATGGCCATTCAGGCCCATGTCGAAAACCGTACGATCACGCCACCTGATCAGCCCGGCGCACCCGATCACCTTCCCGGGCCCGCCAACTCCCGGAAGGCCTCAGCCAGTTCGTCCCTGCGCCCGGGGTCGTCGTCGACGGTGACCACGGCGTCGAACAGGTCCCACAACGCCTGCGGGCGGTGCCGGGCGAGCCCGTTGAGGATGCCGGCCGCATCCGTGCGCGCCTTGGCGTGACGAGGCAGTGTCCCGGTGACGCGTGGGTCCAGCGAGGCGACCACCGTCTGCCGCTCCGTCGGGTCGCTCATCAGCGGATAGGCGAGCAGCGCGTCCACGGCCCGCAGCAGCGGGGAGGGCGGCCGCCGCGGAGCGTCCGCGACCGCCGGGACGAGGATCTCGGTGCGTTCCGGGCTCTGCAGCCGGATCTCGGGATACTGCAGAGTACGACCCGCGTCCCTGAGGGCAGCGATACGCGTCCGTACGGCCGGAAACAGTTCCTCCGCATCCGGCGGGGCGGGCAGTACGGCCGTCCGGTCGGCCAGCAGGGCGAGCAGGACGTCGGAGAACAGACCCGTGGCCCGCACCGGGTCGTTGGCGGCGGCCCGGCCACGTCCGGCGGCACGGAGCACAGTCTGCCGGTGGGCGAGGCTGCGCCGCCCGACCGGCAGCGCGTCGGGCGGCAGCGGCTCCCGGAAGGCGAGCGCCTCCTCGAAGGTCTCGCAAGCGTCCACGATCCACAGTTGGTCCGCGAAACCGGGCACGGCGTCCCCCGCGTACCGTTCGAGCGCGGAGTCCAGGTCGATGCCCAGCTTGTCCTCGGTGGTGGCGTCCGCGCAGAACAGGCGCAGGTGCCCGGACCGGTCGAGGACACCGTGCCCGCCCCACCAGACCCACAGCGCGTCGCCCCGGGCGGTGGGCAGTTCACGGACGAGGACCCGGCGCAGCGTGGCGTGGTCGGCCGGCGCGTACGGCACCTCGGGGACGTACGGCGGCAGCGGCGCGAGGTGCAGCCGGATGTTGGCCTCCGGCACACCGGCGGCGCGCAGCAGGTGGTGGAGGCGGATCGCGTCCCGGGCGGGCCCGGGCAGGTCCCAGCCGGTGCCGGCGTCGTAGGCCTCGACGCCCACGACGAGGGCGTGCACACGCGCCGGGTCCACGGCCGGGGCGGGGAGGAGCGGGCCGGTCACGGGAGCCGGTCCACGATGTGCCGGTAGACGTCCGGGTTGGTCCAGTAGGCGCTGTGCGCGGCCGGGAACGGCTGGCGGCTGTCGACGGCGACGTCGGTCACCCGGCCCGGGAACAGGCCGGCGCCGAGGTAGGAGAGCAGGTCGCGGGGGTCGTAGAGGTTCAGCCAGTCGGGGACGTGGTCCGGCAGCGGAGCGGGGTGCTCGAGGGAGGGCAGCGACCCCGACTCGTACAGGAACGGTCCCTGGGAACCGGCGGTGACCAGCAGCCGGACCTGGGGCAGCGGAGTGAGGACCAGGGTGTCCAGGGCGATGATGCCGCCCAGGCTGTGGGCGACGATCGCGACGGGCGGCTCCAGCCCGGCGAGCAGGGTGCGCAGCCCGGCCCGGACCGCCTCGCCGCGGCTGAGGTAGCGCAGGACGTCCCCGGCGGCCGGGTGGGCGGCCTCGGTGAGCGCGCGGCGGCGGCGTACGACGGCACGGGAGGCCGCCGAGCCCGCGACGCGCAGGGCCAGGGAGCGCACGCCGCGTTCCCCGCCCAGGGGTGGTGCGCCGAGGGCCCGGGCGAGCCGGTCGGTGGCGTCGTCCCGGGTGGCGCCGGACGGCACGAGGGGCGCGTCGGATTCGAGGGCGTCGGCGATGACCTGGGCGGTCAGGCTGCGGGCGGCGAGGTGCGCGAGGTCGTCCGGGGCGAGGGCCGCGGCGGCGGCGCCGAGCAGCGGGTGGGCGGCCAGGCCGGTGGCGGCGCGCGCCAGACCGGGGCCCAGGTCGGCCGCCGGTGCGTCGCCCTCGGCGGCGAGGGCGGCCAGCCGTGCCCGGATGTGCCAATCCGGTGGCAGGGAGCCGGGCGGCAGCTCGGCCGCGGGGGTCTCCGCGGCGGCGGCGAGGGCGAGTTCGGCGTACGGGTCGGCGTAGAGGGCGGCCCATGCGGCCGTGTCGTCGTCGGCGGTGTCCGGGGCGGCGGGGCCGCGGCTGGTGCCGGAGGCCGGCGGCAGGCTCGCCCCGTCGGCGGCGAGCGTGGCCCCGTGCTCGCCGCCCCAGTAGTACGGCACGATGCGCAGCCCGCCGCGCAGCGCCGTCACTCCGGCGGAGAAGCGCCCCGCGAGCGCAGAGAAGCCCGGTTCGCGGACGCCCGTGCCGTGGATGAAGACGACCGCCGTCATATGCCCCCCGTGATCCCGGTGAAAGCCGTGTACGACTTCCGATGCGACGTCAAATTCTCTTTATTCTAGGGAAGTTGGAGCTCCTACGCGGAAGACGCTCCGAACACGGGACCGTCGAACCGGGGACCGTCGAACAGGGAACCGCTGAACAGGTCTGCTACCGGACGACCACCGGACCAACGGGGAGACAGCATGAGCCCGGACGCGATGATCACGCACTTCGTGGGTGCCTCGGCTCTCGTCCTGGTGGCCGCGCACGCGGCCGGCTGGCTGGCCCGGCGGCTGAAGCAGCCGTACATCGTGGGTCAGCTGGCGGCGGGCATCGCGCTCGGCCCCTCCCTGCTCGGCGCGCTGGCGCCGGACGCGTACGCGTCGCTGTTCCCCGGGGAGATCGGCCCCGCGCTGAACGGCTTCGCGCAGTTCGCGCTGGTGGTCTTCCTGTTCGCGGTGGGCTACGAGCTGGATCTGAAGATCCTCGGCGACCGGGCCCGCAGTTCGCTGATCGTGGCGCTGGCCTCGTTCGTGGTGCCGATGGCCGTGGGCTGCGGGGGCGCGCTGCTGTTCCGGGACCGGCTGCACGAACTGGGCATGCCGCGGGACCCCACCCCCGCCATGGTGGTGTTCGCCGGGATCTCCCTGTCGATAACGGCGGTGCCCGTGCTGACGGCCATCGTGCGGGAGAACGGGCTGTCCCGCTCCGTGCCGGGCGTGGTGGCGGTCTCGGCGGCCGGGGTGCTGGACGCGGTCTGCTGGACGGTGCTGGCAGCGGCGCTGATGGACAGCGGCGGCGCGGAGTCGGCCCTCGACTGGCCGTGGCGGGTCACGCTCGCCGTCGGTTTCGTCACCGTGATGGTGCTCGCGGCCCGGCCGGTGCTCCGCCGGCTGCTGTGGGGGACCCGGATGGAGCCCTCGCTGCGGCTGGCGCTGCTCATCGGCTTCGCCCTCGGGTCGGCGTGGGTCACGCACTCCCTCGGGCTGCACGTGATCTTCGGCGCGCTGCTCGCCGGGGTCGTGGTCCCGCGCGAGGAGGACGGCACGCTCGACCCGGACCTGTTGCGGCCACTGCACGACGTCAGCTCGCTGCTGCTGCCGTTCTTCTTCGTGCTCTCGGGCCAGTCCGTGGCGCTGAACAGCATGGACGGCACGGGCTGGGCCGTCCTGCTGGTGGTGACCGTGCTCGCGGTCACCACGAAGATCGGCAGCGGGACACTCGCGGCCCGGGCGGGCGGGCTGGACCGGCACGATGCGCGGACCGTCGGCGTACTGCTCAGCGCGCGCGGCCTCACCGAGCTGATCGCGCTCAACGCGGGGCTCCAGGCGGGCCTGTTGAGTCCGCCGCTCTACACGGTGCTGGTCTTCATGGCCCTGGCCACGACCCTGCTCACCCAGCCGTTCCTGATCCTGACCCGCCGCCTCGCCGAACGCGACCGTGCCCGACACCCCGCCCGCGCCCCCTTCGCGCCCCCGCCCTCCCAGGACGGCACGACGACGGCACCGGCGGACGTGGGCTGAGGACCTGTCGTTCGGATCAGGCCGGCTGCGTGTGACTCCGCTTCGCCGCCGACCCGGGCCCCGCGACACCGGCATGATCGTGGCGACAGGCCTGGAGCCGGGCG
>NZ_JAGMUE010000290.1:0-578 GCF_019049165.1 Streptomyces sp. AC627_RSS907 | reverse complement strand
GTGATGTGGATCAGTACGTATCGCGTTCGGACCGGCTTGTCGAGAGTGGCGTCGAGTTTGCTCTCCGCCGTCTTGAGCTTGGTGAGCTCCTGGGGGAAGTCCGCCAAGGCGGCGGGGGATGTCGCCGCCGGGTCCGCGGCGAGTACTTCGACCTTCTGCCCGGGTGCGTAGAAGTCAACCTGCACGCCCGCGACGTTCTTGGCGCTGCCGAGGTCGACGACGATGCCGCTGCCGTCCGACCGGTTCTTGAGGTTGCCGAAGTTGGCGTAGCCCTCGTAGCGCTTGGTGACCCAGGCGGTGCCGGGCTGTTGGTCGATGGCCGCGGAGACCCTCTCCGCCGCCAACGGGGCGTCCAGCGGTGAGAACTCGGTGGCGTCCGCGAGCTTCAGCGGCTTGTGGGCCGGCTTCCTGGGGCGGCCGTCGTCCTTCTCGCCCTGGTTGTGGCCCGAGTCCCCCGGCTTGTTCTCCTCCTTGATCAGGATGTCCGCGAGCTGCCAGCTACCGAGCCCGATGGCCGCGATGAGCAGGCTGGAGACGGCCCACGTGAGCGCGCGGCCGGCGCGGCTCTGTAGTGGCTG
>NZ_JAGMUE010000289.1:245161-248647 GCF_019049165.1 Streptomyces sp. AC627_RSS907 | reverse complement strand
CCCGGCCCCTCGCAGCGGGAGAACGTACACCGCCCCATCAGGTGACCCCCGCCCCCGGCGCGCACACCGCATTCCGCCCGCGCGCCGGGGCAGGCGTGCCTCACCGGCCGCCGCGAGCAGCCCACCCCTCCCACCCCTCCCATCGCCCCGGCGACCCCGCCCCGGCCGGCCCCTCGCCCTGCCGGGCCCGGCGGGCACCCCGTCATAGGGACCGGGCCAGTCCACCCCGCCGCTCCGGAAGCGCGGCCCCCGCTCCGCTCCGGCAGAGCGCGGCCCCCGCAGCCGGTGCGGACGCTGCTGGGACATTCGCCACCAGTGTCCCGGTGCGCCCCCGGGGGCTCGGGGCGCGGCTCCACCGGCCCGCGTTCCGCGCCGGTCAGGCCCCCCGGCACCCGTGCGAGGGACGCGCTGTCCTCCCGGAGGGCGCTTGCGGCCACAATGGGGGGATGAGCGACAGTCCAGCCCCCCTCGCCGACCCGCACCTCGTCTACGACCCGGTGGCGGGCGACGGCCCCAAGGACGTGGTGATCCTCGGGTCCACCGGGTCGATCGGGACCCAGGCCATCGACCTCGTGCTGCGCAACCCGGACCGTTTCCGGGTCACCGCCCTGTCCGCCAACGGCGGCCGGGTCGCCCTCCTCGCCGAGCAGGCGTACCGGCTGAAGGCACGGACTGTCGCCGTCGCCCGCGAGGACGTCGTACCCGCGCTGCGTGAAGCACTCGCCGACCAGTACGGCACGGGTGAGCCGCTGCCGGAGGTCCTCGCCGGACCCGACGCGGCCACGCAGCTCGCCGCGTCCGACTGCCACACCGTCCTCAACGGCATCACCGGCTCCATCGGGCTCGCCCCGACGCTGGCCGCCCTGGAGGCGGGCCGCACCCTCGCGCTCGCCAACAAGGAGTCGCTCATCGTCGGCGGCCCGCTGGTCAAGGCCCTCGCCAAGCCCGGGCAGATCATCCCGGTCGACTCCGAGCACGCCGCCCTCTTCCAGGCGCTCGCCGCCGGCACCCGCGCCGACGTGCGCAAGCTGGTCGTCACCGCCTCCGGCGGCCCGTTCCGGGGGCGTACGAAGGAACAGCTGGCGGGCGTCACCGTCGAGGACGCCCTCGCCCACCCCACCTGGGCCATGGGCCCGGTGATCACGATCAACTCCGCGACCCTCGTCAACAAGGGCCTGGAGGTCATCGAGGCCCACCTGCTCTACGACATCCCCTTCGACCGCATCGAGGTCGTCGTGCACCCCCAGTCGTTCGTCCACTCGATGGTGGAGTTCACCGACGGGTCGACGCTGGCCCAGGCGACGCCCCCCGACATGCGCGGGCCCATCGCCATCGGCCTCGGCTGGCCCGAGCGCGTCCCCGACGCCGCGCCCGCCTTCGACTGGAGCACGGCCTCGACCTGGGAGTTCTTCCCGCTCGACAACGAGGCCTTCCCCTCGGTGAACCTGGCCCGGCACGTCGGGGCACTCGCGGGCACGGCCCCGGCGGTGTTCAATGCCGCCAACGAGGAGTGCGTGGAGGCGTTCCGCTCCGGCGCACTGCCGTATCTCGGGATCATGGAGACCGTCACGCGGGTGGTCGAGGAACACGGCACCCCCCGTACGGGAACCTCACTCACCGTCGCGGACGTCCTCGAAGCGGAGACCTGGGCCCGGACCCGGGCCCGGGAACTGGCGGCACAGACGGCGGAGGCCCGTGCATGACGACCCTGATGTTCATCCTCGGCATAGTCCTCTTCGCCGTCGGCCTGCTGTTCTCCATCGCCTGGCACGAGCTGGGCCACCTCTCCACGGCCAAGCTCTTCGGCATCCGCGTCCCGCAGTACATGGTCGGCTTCGGACCGACGCTCTTCTCGCGGAAGAAGGGGGAGACCGAGTACGGGATCAAGGCCATCCCGTTCGGCGGCTACATCCGCATGATCGGCATGTTCCCGCCCGGCGCCGACGGCCGGCTGGAGGCCCGCTCCACCTCGCCCTGGCGCGGCATGATCGAGGACGCCCGCTCGGCGGCCTTCGAGGAACTGCAGCCCGGTGACGAGAAGCGCCTGTTCTACACGCGCAAGCCGTGGAAACGCGTCATCGTGATGTTCGCGGGCCCGTTCATGAACCTCGTCCTCGCGGTGGTGCTGTTCCTCACCGTCCTGATGGGCTTCGGCATCTCGCAGCAGACCACCACCGTCAGCTCCGTCTCCCAGTGCGTCATCTCGCAGAGCGAGAACCGCGACGAGTGCACCAAGTCCGACCCGGCCTCCCCGGCCGCGGCGGCCGGCCTCAAGGCGGGCGACAAGATCATCTCCTTCGGCGGCGTACGCACCGACGACTGGGACAAGCTGTCCGACCTGATCCGCGCCCACCCCGGCGAGGAGGTCCCGGTCGTCGTCGACCGCAAGGGCGAGCGGGTCACCCTCCACGCGACGATCGCCACCAACAAGGTCGCGAAGAAGGACTCCCACGGCCAGATCGTCGAGGGCGAGTACGTCACGGCCGGCTTCCTCGGCTTCAGCGCCGCGACCGGCGTGGTGAAACAGGACTTCGGCCAGTCCGTGACCTGGATGGGCGACCGGATCGGCGACGCCGTCGACTCCCTCGCCGCACTGCCCGGCAAGATCCCCGCCCTGTGGGACGCGGTCTTCGGCGACGGACCGCGCGAGGCCGACTCCCCGATGGGCGTCGTCGGCGCCGCCCGCGTCGGCGGCGAGATCACCACCCTGGACATCCCGGCCACCCAGCAGCTGGCCATGTTCGTCATGCTGGTCGCCGGCTTCAACCTCTCCCTGTTCCTCTTCAACATGCTCCCGCTGCTGCCGCTCGACGGCGGCCACATCGCGGGTGCGCTGTGGGAGTCGCTGCGCCGGGGCACGGCCAAGGTGCTGCGCCGCCCGGACCCGGGCCCGTTCGACGTGGCGAAGCTGATGCCGGTGGCGTACGTGGTGGCGGGCGTCTTCGTCTGCTTCACGCTGCTGGTGCTGGTGGCGGACGTCGTCAATCCGGTACGGATCAGCTGACGGCGCCGACGCTCCCGTTCATCCGAAGAGAAGCCCGATTCGGAGAGCATGCCCTCCGGGTCGGGCTTCACGCCCGGCACCCGGAAGACGGACGCCAAAGGGTGCACTTCCCCTACGCGGTGTGCCGGGCGTTCATGTCCGTACCGTAATCTCGAAGGCCGGAGCCCGCCGCTGAACGGGGCCGGACCTGATCCACGACTTGGGGTTGCACAGCAGATGACTGCGATTTCTCTCGGCATGCCGTCCGTTCCGACCACGCTCGCCGTGCGCCGGAAGAGCCGGCAGATCCAGGTCGGCTCCGTGGCGGTCGGCGGTGACGCCCCCGTGTCGGTGCAGTCCATGACCACGACCCGTACGTCGGACATCGGCGCGACGCTCCAGCAGATCGCCGAGCTGACGGCCTCCGGCTGCCAGATCGTGCGGGTGGCGTGCCCCACGCAGGACGACGCCGACGCCCTCCCCGTGATCGCGAAGAAGTCCCA
>NZ_JAGMUE010000289.1:244813-245021 GCF_019049165.1 Streptomyces sp. AC627_RSS907 | reverse complement strand
GAACCCCGGCAACATCAAGCAGTTCGACGACAAGGTCAAGGAGATCGCCAAGGCGGCGAAGGACCACGGCACCCCGATCCGCATCGGCGTGAACGCGGGCTCGCTCGACCGGCGCCTGCTCCAGAAGTACGGCAGGGCGACCCCCGAGGCGCTGGCCGAGTCCGCCCTGTGGGAGGCGTCCCTCTTCGAGGAGCACGACTTCCGGGAC
>NZ_JAGMUE010000289.1:229466-244634 GCF_019049165.1 Streptomyces sp. AC627_RSS907 | reverse complement strand
CGCTGCACCTCGGTGTCACCGAGGCGGGCCCCGCCTTCCAGGGCACCATCAAGTCGGCCGTCGCCTTCGGCGCCCTGCTCTCCCAGGGCATCGGCGACACCATCCGCGTCTCCCTGTCGGCCCCGCCGGTCGAGGAGATCAAGGTCGGCATCCAGATCCTCGAGTCGCTCAACCTGCGCCAACGGGGCCTGGAGATCGTGTCCTGCCCGTCCTGCGGCCGCGCCCAGGTCGACGTCTACAAGCTGGCCGAGGAGGTCACGGCGGGACTGGAGGGCATGGAGGTCCCGCTGCGCGTCGCCGTCATGGGCTGTGTCGTCAACGGTCCCGGTGAGGCCCGCGAGGCCGACCTCGGTGTCGCCTCCGGCAACGGAAAGGGCCAGATCTTCGTCAAGGGCGAGGTCATCAAGACCGTACCCGAGTCGAAGATCGTGGAGACCCTCATCGAGGAGGCCATGAAGCTGGCCGAGCAGATGGAGAGGGACGGGGTCGCCTCCGGCGAGCCGTCGGTGGCCGTCGCGGGCTGACCGCCGCCCCGCCGCCCGAGCCCGTCACGCCGCCCCCGGGGGGCGGCGCGGCACATTCTCGGCAGGTACAGTGCGGAGATCAGCAGATCTCAGGGTGAGGCCCCCGCACGTGTTGACGCAGACCACCTCCCGCGTGCTCGAACCGAGCGACCTGGACGCCGCGCTCGCCGTCCTCGACCGCGAGCCGGTCGCCAACGCCTTCGTCACCGCCCGGGTGCGGGTCGCCGGCCTCGACCCCTGGCGCCTCGGCGGCGAGATGTGGGGCTGGTACGAGCACGGCATGCTGACGTCCCTGTGCTACGCGGGCGCCAACCTCGTCCCCATCTGCGCCACCCCGCGGGCCGTCCGCGCCTTCGCCGACCGCGCCCGGCGGGCCGGCCGCCGCTGCTCCTCGATCGTCGGCCCCGCCGAGTCCACCGCCCAGCTCTGGCGGCTCCTGGAGCCCGGCTGGGGCCCGGCCCGCGAAGTCCGCACCAGACAGCCCCTCATGGTCACCGACCACATGCCCGCCGACATCGCCCCGGACCCCTGCGTCCGCCGCGTCCGCAAGGACGAGATGGAGCGGATCATGCCGGCCTGTGTGGCGATGTTCACCGAGGAGGTCGGCGTCTCCCCGCTGGCCGGTGACGGCGGACTGCTCTACCAGGCCCGGGTCGCCGAACTCGTCGGAGCCGGGCGCTCGTTCGCCCGCTTCGACGCCGACGGGAACGTCCTCTTCAAGGCCGAGGTCGGCGCCGCCACCGACCGCGCCTGCCAGATCCAGGGCGTCTGGGTGGCCCCCGAGCACCGGGGCAGGGGCCTCGCGGCCCCGGGAATGGCGGCGGTCCTGCGCTACGCCCTGGCCGAGATCGCGCCCGTGGCGAGCCTCTACGTGAACGACTTCAACACGGCGGCGAGAAGGACGTACCGGCGGGTGGGGTTCCAGGAGGCCGGCGCCTTCATGAGCGTCCTGTTCTGACCCCGCCGACGGGCTCCTCCGGCCGCCGGGGACGCGAGGCCCCGAGGGGCGCCGGGAACCGCCCGGCCAGCCACCGGGAACCGGCACCCGCACACGCCGGCGTCCCCCTGTAGGCTCCCCGCCATGGACCTCGTCATCGGCCCCTTGGACCTGTCAGCCCACGTCGACGAGGCCCTCGCCGTCCAAGCCGCCGCCTTCGGCCTCGGCCCCGACGAGGTGGCCGTCCGCCGCCAGATCGTCCTGCGCCACATGACCCACCCCGGTGCCCGCGCCCTCGGCGCCAGTGCTCCCGGAGGGGAACTCGTCGGCTTCGTCTACGGCATGCCCAACGACCGCGCCCACTGGTGGTCCACCGTCGTCGAGCCCTACCTCCGCGCCCAGGGCAACGACGCCTGGCTCGACGACTCCTTCGTCATCACCGAGCTCCACGTCCACCCGGCCCACCAGAACCGGGGGGCGGGCCGCGCCCTGATCACCACGATCACCGACAGCGCCGCCGAACCCCGCTCGATCCTCTCCGCGATCGACACCGAGAGCCCCGCCCGCGGCCTCTACCGCTCCCTCGGCTACCACGACCTCGCCCGCCAGGTCCTCTTCCCCAGCGCCCCCAGGCCGTACGCCGTGATGGGCGCCACCCTCCCGCTGCGGCGGCCCCGGCGGGGCCCCGCCGCGCGATAACCGATTTCCGCCGGGATGGACCGCCCCGCTAACCTCCTGGCATCACCCTTACGCAGCAGGAGATACGAGAACCATGGCCAACGCACCGGTCCAGCGCATGTCGAAGTTGATGGCGAAGACGCTGCGCGACGACCCGGCGGACGCCGAGGTCCTCAGCCACAAGCTGCTGGTCCGCGCCGGCTACGTGCGCCGCACCGCCGCCGGCCTCTGGAGCTGGCTGCCGCTCGGCAAGAAGGTCCTCGGCAACATCGAGCGCATCGTCCGCGAGGAGATGGACGCCATCGGCGCTCAGGAGGTCCAGCTCCCCGCCCTGCTGCCGCGCGAGCCGTACGAGGCCACCGGCCGCTGGGAGGAGTACGGCCCCGAGCTGTTCCGCCTCCAGGACCGCAAGGGCGGCGACTACCTCCTCGGCCCCACCCACGAGGAGATCTTCACCCTGCTGGTGAAGGACCAGGCGTCCTCCTACAAGGACCTGCCGGTCATCCTCTACCAGATCCAGAACAAGTACCGCGACGAGGCCCGCCCCCGGGCCGGCATCCTGCGCGGCCGCGAGTTCCTGATGAAGGACTCCTACTCCTTCGACGTCGCCGACGAGGGCCTCGCCGAGTCCTACGCCCTGCACCGCGCCGCCTACCAGCGCATCTTCGAGCGCCTCGGCCTCGACTACCGCATCTGCGCGGCCACCGCCGGCGCGATGGGCGGCTCGAAGTCCGAGGAGTTCCTCGCCCCGGCCGAGGCCGGCGAGGACACCTTCGCGGACTGCCCGAACTGCGACTTCGCCGCCAACACCGAGGCGATCACCTACGCGCTGAAGCCGGTGGACGCGGCCGGCCTGCCCGCCGCGGAGGACATCCCGACCCCCGACACCCCGACCATCGAGACCCTCGCCGCCTCCCTCGGCGTCCCGGCCTCCGCCACGCTGAAGAACCTGCTCGTCAAGGTCGACGGTGAGATCGTCGCCGTGGGCGTCCCCGGTGACCGCGAGGTCGACATGGACAAGGTCGAGGCGCACTTCGCCCCGGCCGCCGTCGAACTGGTCACCGCCGAGGACTTCGTGGGCCGCCCCGACCTGGTCCGCGGCTACGTCGGTCCGCAGGGCCTGGGCGAGAAGGTGAAGTACATCGCCGACCCGCGGGTGGCGCCGGGCACGGCGTGGATCACGGGCGCCAACAAGGAGCACACGCACGCGAAGAACGTCGTCGCGGGCCGTGACTTCGAGGTGGACGAGTACGTCGACGTCGTCGTGGTCCGGGAGGGCGACCCCTGCCCGAAGTGCGGCACCGGTCTCAAGCTGGACCGCGCCATCGAGATCGGCCACATCTTCCAGCTGGGCCGCAAGTACACCGACGCCCTCAAGCTCGACGTCCTCGGCCAGAACGGCAAGCCCGCCCGCGTGACCATGGGCTCCTACGGCATCGGCGTCTCCCGCGCGGTCGCCGCCCTCGCCGAGCAGCACGCCGACGAGAAGGGCCTCGTCTGGTCCAAGGAGGTCGCCCCGGCCGACGTCCACGTCGTCGCCGCGGGCAAGGCCCTCCAGACCGAGCTGGCCCTGGAGGTCTCCGACAAGCTGGCCGCCGCCGGCGTCCGCGTCCTGGTCGACGACCGGGCCGGGGTCTCCCCGGGCGTGAAGTTCACGGACGCCGAGCTCATCGGCGTACCCCAGATCCTGGTCGCCGGACGCCGTTCCGCCGAAGGCGTGGTCGAACTGAAGGACCGTCGCACCGGCGAGCGCGAGGAGCTGACGGTCGAGGAAGCCATCAGCCGCCTCACGGCCTGACACCCGGCACCGCGGGGGCGCCCACGTCCGACGGGCGCCCCCGCGGCGTACGACGACGCCCCGTGCCCGACCCTCGGCCCTGCGCCGCTCTCCACCCCGCGCCGCCCTGCGTCACCGACCCCGCGGGCCCCGTGGACCCCGTGGGCCAGTGGTCCTTGGTCCCCGGTCGGCGGGGCGTGAGGTGGGGCCGGGCAGGGCGCGAGGGAATCGCCGTCCCGTGACGCGAACGCCGGCGGCAGTGTGCCGACCGGTGGGGTGCCGACCGGTGGGGTGCCGAGGTCACAGCCGGTGGGCGCCGCCGTGTCCTACAGCCAGCCCGCGAACTCCAGCAGCAGCTCCGCGTCCCGCTCCCGGCCCACCCGGCGGGCCCGCACGCCCGACTCGACCGCGCGGAACAGGGTCCAGCCGCGCAGCCGCTCCTGATCGACCTCCAGCGACTCCGCGAGCCGCTTGACGCGGCGCCGGGTCGTCGAGGCGCCCGACGGCTGGGCGATGAGGTCCTCCACCCGGTCCCGCACCAGCCGCGCGAGGTCGAAGGCGCTCTCACCGACCACCGGATCGGGGCCCACGGCGAGCCACGGCATCCGGTCCCCGGCGAGCACCTTGCTCTGCCGGAAGGTGCCGTGCAGAAGCCGCTGCTCGGGCGGCGCGGCCAGCAGCACCTCACGGGCGGCGAGCGCCGCGTCGACCAGCGGCGCCACCTCCGGGTCGGCCGCCGCGCCCGCCCGCATGGCATCGGCCTGCCGCCCGGTGCGCTCGGCCACGGTCTCGAAGGGGTGCCCGGCGGGCGGCTCCACCCACAGCCGCCGCAACGTGCCCGCGGCCTCCAGCAACGCCTTCGACTCCGGCAGCGACCGCACCGACACGTCAGGGTGCAGCCGCTCCAGCAGCAGGACGCCCTCCACGGCGTCCCCGCCGAGCAGCTGTACGGCACCCAGCCCGCCCCAGTGGGCCAGCGCGGCCCGCTCACTCTCCGGACGCGCCCGGCGCGGAGCCAGCTTCAGCACCGCGAGCGTCCCGTCGGCCGTCCGCACCAGGACCACCAGGCTGCTGCGTCCACCGGGCACCTGCACCCGCTCCACCGTCAACCCGCGCAGCGCCACGGCCCGCTCCGCCGTTTCCGGCAGCTTCTCCAGCCAGTCGTCACCGACCGGTGCCGTCTCACCGAGCGCCCTGACCAGACGCCGCGGCGGTTCGAAAGCCATGCGCGAGCCGTTCCCTTCCCGTACGGGCAGCCGTACGTGTCACGCGGTCGGTGCCGCCGGAGCAGAAGCCGGGCCGGACGCCGGGTCCGCGGCGGAGTCCGACGCCGCGTCCGACGCCGCGTCCGGCGTCGACGGGCTGCCGGACCGCTCGGCGAGCCCAGGGAAGGCTACGCTCCCGCCCCGCCAGCGCACCGCCCGGACCGCCGCCTCCCGCAGCGCCCCGGCCGCCGCGGCCCGCCGGCCGCCCCCGGCCGCCCGCACCAGGTCGGAGCAGACCCCGGCCACCCGGTCCTCCAGCTCGGCCGCCAGCCGCACCGCCGCGGCCGAGTCCGGCACCGGGAAGGGCAGGGCGTACCCGGCCGCCGCGGCGACCGGTTCGCCGCCGAGGTCGCGGACCTGGCGTGCCAGCGCGTCCCGCCGCGCCCGGTGGGCGTCGTACGCCGCCCGTGCCTCGGTGCGCCGTTCCTCGCCGATCCGTCCCCCGACGACCCCGTAGCCGTACACGGCCGCGTGCTCCGCCGCCAGCGCCGCCTGGAGGGCGTCCAGCTCCCGGTCCTCCGCCTCGCTCACCCGTCACCCTCCGTCAGTAGGAACACGTGCGCCGCCCCGGCCGCCGCCACCGAGGCCAGCAGCCGCGCCAGTTCGCCCGGCACCTCCAGCAGCGCCGCGGCCCGCCGGTCGGCCAGCTCCCGCTCGGCGGCGGCGAGCAGGGCCAGGGCGTCCTTCTCGGTCGCCGGTACGACACCGGAGCCGTCCCCCGGCCCCGCGGCCCGCGCGGAGACCGACGGCGACGTCTTCGGGGCGGCCGTCCCTTCGGCACCGAACGCCTCCGCGTGCCGTACGGCGGCCTCGCGCAACGGCGCGAGCCGCGCCGCCAGCCCCGGATGCGCGGCGATCACCGCCGCGTAGCGCCCGGCCAGCGCCTCGCTGTCCCGTGCCGCACGCGCGCGTGCCCGGTCGGCGACCGACGGGCTGCCGCCCTCGCCGCCGGAGTCCGAGCCGCCGGAACAGCCGACGAGCAGCGCGGCACCGGCGGCCGACGCGAGCAGGCTCCTTCTGCGCGGCCCCGAGGGCAGGCGCGGCGATGAGGCAAACGACACGGCAGACGTCCTCGACAGGCTCGTACGGAAGCGGCGGCAAAGCGACGGGCGACGCGGCGGGAACCCGCGGAGCGGCCTGCCCGTGATCACGGTACCCGGGCCCCGGCCGGGCACCACTCATCGGCACCGCCGGGCCGGGGTGGACGGCAACACCCCCCGGGACCGGATACCCTTTGACCAGACACGCGACCCATCCCACAACAGCACACGCGGCCGAGGAGTCACCCGGATGAGCACCACCCACAGCGAGAGGCTGCGAGAGCTGCTGGAGCCGCTCGTCGCCTCCCAGGGCCTGGACCTCGAAGAGATCGCGGTGGACTCGGTCGGCCGCAAGCGTGTGCTGCGTGTCGTCGTCGACTCCGACACCGGGGCGGACCTGGACCGGATCGCCGATGTGAGCCGTGCGCTCTCGGCGAAGCTCGACGAGAGCGACGCGATGGGCGAGGGGGAGTACACCCTCGAGGTCGGCACCCCGGGAGCGGAGCGCTCCCTCACCGAACACCGCCACTACGTGCGCGCCACGGACCGCCTGGTCCGGTTCCAGCTCCACGAGGGCGGCGAACTGGTCGCCCGCATCCTCGGCGTGGACGAGGACGGGCTCGACGTCGAGGTGCCCGGCGTGAAGGGCCGCAAGGCCACCACCCGCAGACTCGCCTTCGGTGACATCGACAAGGCACGCGTCCAGGTCGAGTTCAACCGCAAGGACGACAGCGACAAGAACAACAAGAACAACAAGAACACAACGGAAGAGGAGGAGGCGTAGCCGTGGACATCGACATGAGCGCCCTGCGGGGCTTGGTGCGGGAGAAGGAGATCTCCTTCGGCCTGCTGGTCGAAGCGATCGAGTCGGCCCTCCTCATCGCCTACCACCGCACCGAGGGAAGCCGCCGGCACGCGCGCGTGGAGCTCAACCGGGAGACCGGACATGTGACCGTGTGGGCGAAGGAGGACCCCGACGACCTCGAAGAGGGCCAGGCGGCCCGCGAGTTCGACGACACCCCGTCCGACTTCGGCCGTATCGCCGCCACCACCGCCAAGCAGGTCATCCTGCAGCGGCTGCGCGACGCCGAGGACGACGCGACGCTCGGCGAGTACGCCGGCCGCGAGGGCGACATCGTCACCGGCGTGGTCCAGCAGGGCCGTGACCCGAAGAACGTGCTGGTCGACATCGGCAAGCTCGAGGCCATCCTGCCGGTGCAGGAGCAGGTGCCGGGCGAGACCTACCCGCACGGCATGCGACTGCGCTCGTACGTCGTCCGCGTCGCCAAGGGCGTCCGCGGTCCGTCCGTGACGCTCTCCCGCACGCACCCCAACCTGGTGAAGAAGCTGTTCGCCCTGGAGGTGCCGGAGATCGCCGACGGGTCCGTCGAGATCTCCGCGATCGCCCGCGAGGCCGGCCATCGGACGAAGATCGCCGTGCGCTCCACCCGCTCGGGCCTGAACGCCAAGGGCGCCTGCATCGGCCCCATGGGCGGCCGGGTGCGCAATGTGATGGGCGAGCTGAACGGCGAGAAGATCGACATCGTCGACTGGTCGGACGACCCGGCCGAGATGGTGGCGAACGCGCTCTCCCCGGCCCGCGTCTCCAAGGTGGAGATCGTGGACCTGTCGGCCCGCTCCGCACGGGTGATCGTGCCCGATTACCAGCTGTCGCTGGCGATCGGCAAGGAAGGGCAGAACGCCCGGCTCGCGGCCCGGCTGACCGGCTGGCGGATCGACATCCGGCCGGACACGGAGCAGCCGTCCGAGCGGCCGACGGAGTAGGGCGGCCCGGGGCACGACCCTGCACGGGGAATAGATCCAAGCCGTACGGCGCTGAGATCACGACAGCTTCGCGTGCGGCATGCGTTCGATTCTTGCCCCCAAGGGGTGAGGTCGGTCCGGGGAGGTAGACTTAGGAGTGTCTGGCCGGACACGTGACGGAGTATGCCCTGAGCGCACCTGCGTGGGGTGCCGGAAGCGAGCGGTCAAGAGTGAGCTGCTGCGCACTGTGGCGCTCGAGGATGCGTGCGTCCCCGATCCACGCGGTACGCTGCCCGGCCGGGGTGCTTATGTGCACCCCGCGCCGGTCTGTGTCGACCAGGCAGTGCGCCGCAAGGCGTTCCCGCGGGCGCTCCGCGTCCCGGGTCCGCTCGACGTAAAGGCGTTGCGCCACTACGTCGAGCAGGCACAAGGTTGCTGACAGCAGCATGTAGGCAACGTGGTAAGGAAGACGTGCCGCGCGGAACCCCGTGCGGCCTGGTACCTCGCGAGTCGAAAGCAGGTCGAGATTGCGATGAGCACTCGATGAGTACGCGATGAGTACGCCCATGAACTAGCGACGGTCCGGACGCAACCCGGACCTCAGAGGAGCGAAGTGGCTAAGGTCCGGGTCTACGAACTCGCCAAGGAGTTCGGTGTCGAGAGCAAGGTCGTCATGGCCAAGCTCCAGGAACTCGGTGAATTCGTCCGTTCGGCGTCTTCGACGATCGAAGCGCCCGTAGTACGCAAGCTGACGGACGCCTTCCAGCAAGGCAGTGGCAACGGCCGGTCCGCCGGTCGCCCGGCGGCCCCCAAGAAGGCCGCCCCCAGGCCCGCCGCGCCGTCCCCGGCGCAGGCGGCACGTCCGGCTGCCCCGCGGCCGCCGGCCGCACCCAAGCCCCCGGCTGCCCAGCAGCCCGCGGCTCCGTCGGCCCCCGCGCCGGCTCCGTCCCAGGGTCCGCGTCCGACGCCGGGCCCGAAGCCCGCGCCGCGTCCGGCCCCGGCCGCGCCGGAGTTCACCGCTCCGCCGTCGGCTCCGGCCGCCTCGGCCCCGGCTCCGGCTCCGGCCGGACCGAAGCCCGGTGCGCGTCCCGGTGCCCCCAAGCCCGGCGGCCGTCCCACCGGCCCCGGCCAGGACCGCGGTCAGCAGGGCGGCCAGGGCCGTCCCGGTGGCCAGCGCCCCGGCGCCCCGGCGCAGCGTCCCGGTGGCCGCCCCGGCGGCCCGCGTCCGGGTAACAACCCCTTCACCTCCGGCGGCAACGCCGGCATGGCGCGCCCGCAGGCGCCCCGCCCGCAGGGCGGGCCCCGGCCCGGCGGCCCCGGTGCCCCCGGCGCCGGTCCCCGTCCGCAGGCTCCCGGCGGCCAGGGCGGCGGTCCTCGTCCCCAGGCTCCGGGCGGCAACCGCCCGACCCCGGGCTCGATGCCGCGTCCGCAGGGCGGCCAGGGCGGTCCCCGTCCCGGTGGTCCGCGTCCCAACCCGGGCATGATGCCGCAGCGTCCCGCTGCCGGTCCCCGTCCCGGCGGTGGCCCCGGCGGTCGCGGTCCGGCCGGTGCCGGTCGCCCCGGCGGCGGTCGTCCGGGCGGCGGCGGCGGTTTCGCCGGTCGTCCCGGTGGCGGCGGTGGCGGCGGTCGTCCCGGTGGCGGCGGCGGTTTCGCCGGTCGTCCCGGTGGTGGCGGCGGCGGCTTCGGTGGCGGCGGTGGCCGTCCCGGCTTCGGTGGTCGTCCCGGTGGTCCGGGTGGCCGTGGTGGCACGCAGGGCGCCTTCGGCCGTCCCGGCGGCCCCGCGCGTCGCGGTCGCAAGTCGAAGCGACAGAGGCGCCAGGAGTACGAGGCCATGCAGGCCCCGTCGGTCGGCGGCGTGATGCTGCCTCGCGGCAACGGCGAGACCATTCGCCTGTCGCGCGGTGCGTCGCTCACCGACTTCGCGGAGAAGATCAACGCCAACCCGGCGTCGCTCGTCGCGGTCATGATGAACCTCGGCGAGATGGTCACCGCGACCCAGTCCGTCTCCGACGAGACGCTCCAGCTCCTCGCCGGCGAGATGAACTACACGGTTCAGATCGTCAGCCCGGAGGAGGAGGACCGCGAGCTGCTCGAGTCCTTCGACCTGGAGTTCGGCGAGGACGAGGGCTCCGAGGAGGACCTGGTCGTCCGTCCGCCGGTGGTCACCGTCATGGGTCACGTCGACCACGGTAAGACGCGACTGCTCGACGCCATCCGCAAGACGAACGTCATCGCGGGCGAGGCCGGCGGCATCACCCAGCACATCGGTGCCTACCAGGTCGCGACCGAGGTCAACGACGAAGAGCGCAAGATCACCTTCATCGACACCCCGGGTCACGAGGCGTTCACCGCCATGCGTGCCCGTGGTGCCCGGTCGACCGACATCGCGATCCTGGTCGTCGCGGCCAACGACGGCGTCATGCCGCAGACGGTCGAGGCGCTCAACCACGCCAAGGCGGCCGACGTCCCGATCGTCGTCGCGGTCAACAAGATCGACGTCGAGGGTGCCGACCCGACCAAGGTGCGCGGTCAGCTGACCGAGTACGGCCTGGTGGCCGAGGAGTACGGCGGCGACACGATGTTCGTCGACATCTCCGCCAAGCAGGGTCTGCACATCGACTCGCTGCTGGAGGCCGTGGTCCTCACGGCCGACGCCTCGCTCGACCTGCGGGCCAACCCGCACCAGGACGCGCAGGGCATCTCGATCGAGTCCCGTCTCGACCGCGGCCGCGGTGCCGTGGCGACGGTCCTCGTGCAGCGAGGCACCCTGCGGGTCGGCGACACGATGGTGGTGGGCGACGCCTACGGCCGTGTCCGCGCCATGCTCGACGACAACGGCAACAACGTCGCCGAGGCGGGTCCGTCGACGCCGGTCCAGGTCCTGGGCCTGACCAACGTCCCGGGCGCCGGTGACAACTTCATCGTGGTCGAGGAGGACCGTACGGCCCGCCAGATCGCGGAGAAGCGCGCCGCCCGCGAGCGGAACGCCGCGTTCGCCAAGCGCACGCGCCGCGTGTCGCTGGAGGACCTGGACAAGGTGCTGAAGGCCGGCGAGGTCCAGCAGCTGAACCTGATCATCAAGGGCGACGCGTCCGGATCGGTCGAGGCTCTGGAGTCCTCCCTGCTCCAGCTGGACGTCGGCGAAGAGGTCGACATCCGCGTCCTGCACCGCGGCGTCGGTGCGGTCACGGAGTCCGACATCGACCTGGCGATGGGCTCCGACGCCATCGTGATCGGCTTCAACGTGCGCGCCGCCGGGCGTGCCGCGCAGATGGCCGAGCGCGAGGGTGTGGACGTCCGGTACTACTCGGTCATCTACCAGGCGATCGAGGAGATCGAGGCGGCCCTCAAGGGCATGCTCAAGCCGGAGTACGAAGAGGTCGAGCTCGGCACGGCGGAGATCCGCGAGGTCTTCCGCTCGTCCAAGCTGGGCAACATCGCGGGTGTTCTCATCCGCTCCGGCGAGGTCAAGCGCAACACCAAGGCGCGCCTCCTGCGCGATGGCAAGGTCATCGCGGAGAACCTCAACATCGAGGGTCTGCGTCGCTTCAAGGACGACGTCACCGAGATCCGCGAAGGCTTCGAGGGCGGTATCAACCTCGGAAACTTCAACGACATCAAGGTCGACGACGTCATCGCGACGTACGAGATGCGCGAGAAGCCGCGGGTGTGACACACCACGGCTCCGGCCGGCCGACGGGACCCGTCCCGTCGGCCGGCCGGCCGCTGTCTGCGGCACCCCGCGGCCGACGGAGAAACCCCGTCGAGCCTTCGGCGGGATCGGGGTACCGTTCTTGATGTCCCTGTCCACACCGATGGCAGGGCCATCGATCCCGTGCCGGCGGGTCATCCGGATACACACATGTACGTGGGGACGCTGTCCTTCGACCTCCTCCTCGGCGACGTACGGTCGCTGAAGGAGAAGCGCTCCGTCGTCCGCCCCATCGTCGCCGAACTCCAGCGGAAGTACTCCGTGAGCGCGGCAGAGGTGGAGAACATGGACCTTCACCGGCGAGCCGGCATCGGCATCGCCATGGTCTCCGCGGACGCGGCGCACCTGACCGACGTACTCGACCGGTGCGAACGGCTGGTCGCCGCCCGTCCCGAGGTGGAACTGCTGTCCGTCAGGCGGCGCTTCCACGGCGAGGACGACTGACTTCCCCAGCCCAAGAACAGAGACAGGAAAGAACGGGAGACGGACCAGTGGCCGACAACGCGCGGGCGAAAAGGCTGGCGGACCTCATCCGAGAGGTGGTGGCCCAGAAGCTGCAGCGCGGGATCAAGGACCCGCGGCTCGGCTCGCACGTCACCATCACGGACACCCGGGTCACGGGTGACCTGCGGGAGGCGACCGTCTTCTACACGGTGTACGGGGACGACGAGGAGCGCCAGGCCGCCTCCGCGGGGCTGGAGAGCGCCAAGGGGATCCTGCGCTCCGAGGTCGGCAGGGCGGCCGGCGTGAAGTTCACGCCGACCCTGACCTTCGTCATGGACGCCCTCCCGGACACCGCCCGGAACATCGAGGACCTCCTCGACAAGGCGCGCCAGTCCGACGCGAAGGTGCGCGAGGCGTCCGCGGGCGCCGCGTACGCCGGCGAGGCGGACCCGTACCGGAAGCCGGGCGAGTACGAAGACGAGGCCGCCGAGGCCGCCGAGGCCGACGAGACGGACGACACCGCTAAATGACCGACAAGCACCCCACGCCCGACGGCCTCGTCATCGTCGACAAGCCGTCGGGCTTCACTTCGCACGACGTCGTCGCCAAGATGCGGGGCATCGCCCGGACGCGGCGCGTCGGGCACGCGGGCACGCTCGACCCGATGGCGACGGGTGTCCTGGTCCTCGGTGTGGAGCGGGCGACCAAGCTCCTCGGGCACCTCGCCCTCACCGAGAAGGAGTACCTGGGCACCATCAGGCTCGGGCAGACGACGCCGACCGACGATGCCGAGGGCGAGATCACGGGGTCGGCCGACGCCTCGAAGGTCACCCGGGAAGCCATCGACGCCGCCGTCTCCAAACTGACCGGCGACATCATGCAGGTGCCGTCCAAGGTCAGTGCCATCAAGATCAACGGAGTGCGCTCCTACAAGCGGGCGCGCGAGGGCGAGGAGTTCGACATCCCCGCCCGCCCCGTCACCGTCTCCTCCTTCGCGGTGTACGACGTCCGGGACGCCGTCGCCGAGGACGGCACCCCGGTGCTGGACCTGGTGGTGTCGGTGGTCTGCTCCTCCGGCACCTACATCCGTGCCCTGGCCCGTGACCTGGGTGCCGATCTCGGCGTCGGCGGCCACCTGACCGCGCTGCGCCGCACCCGCGTCGGGCCGTACAAGCTGGACGCCGCCAGGACGCTGGACCAGCTCCAGCAGGAGCTGACCGTCATGCCGATCGCTGAGGCGGCCACCGCCGCCTTCCCGCGCTGGGACGTGGACGCCAGGCGGGCCCGGCTCCTCACCAACGGCGTACGCCTGGAGATGCCCGACGCGTACGCGGGCGCCGGTGCCGTCGCCGTCTTCGACCCCGAGGGCCGCTTCCTCGCGCTCGTGGAGGAGAGCAGGGGCAGGACGAAGAGCCTGGCCGTCTTCGGCTGAGCCGGCACCCCGACCGGCTCCGTCCGTGGAGCGGCGACCACGGGGAACTCCGCTGTCGCCGCTCCACGGCCCCCCTCGGTTCCCCCACCCTAGGGTGTATCCAACCTTCGCCGTCTGTTCACCCGTCCGGGCGGGCGCTCGGAGTGAACCGGGGGAGCGGAAGGGGGCGCGTTCGCCGCGGGATCGCTTCCGCTGATCATCACGCCCTACCGTCGAACGCACAGCACGGGTGTACGGCGGGGAGGCTCGACGATGGCGTCGCGGAACCGGTCACGGGAGGCGGCGGGCGGCAGGGTGGGACAGTGGTCCGGTGACGGCTTCCAGGGCGCGTGCGCCGGGCCGCAGCCGGGCGGGGCGGACGAGCCGGCGGGGTGCGCCCCCGACGACGCCCTGGTCCGTGTCCACGACCTGGCCGGCCGCCCCCGGGGCACGGGGTTCGCCGCCGACCACCAGGGCACGGTGATCACCAGTCACGAAGCGGTCGACGGCCTGCCCCGGCTCGTCCTGCGCACCGCCGGGGACCGCCGCCGCGTCGTGGCCGCCGCCGACGTGACTGCGCTGCCCGCCCTCGGCCTGGCTCTCGTACGCACCGACGGCCTCGGCCTCGAACCGCTGCCCGTCGCCGCGCGGGGCCGCATCGAGGCCGGTACGTACGTCAAGATCCCCGCCGGCGGCTGGCGCGAGGCCCGTGTCCTCGGTGTCACGGACGTCACCTACACGGCCACCGACCGCTTCCACTCCCTCGGCGGCGCCATGGAGCTGGCGGTCGGCATGTCAGGGCGGGACGCGCTGCGGCTGGGCGGCGGCGCGGCCGGCGGCCCCGTGCTCGACGTCGCGACCGGCGCCGTGCTCGGCGTGTTGGGCACCGCCCTGAGCTCCGGACACAGCGACGTGGGCTTCGCCGTGCCGCTTCCTGCGGCCCCCGGCCCCCTCGCCGACCTGCTCGCCGAGAACGCGGCGACGGTCCCGGCCTACGGCACCGACCTCAACCTGGCCGGCGTACTCGCCCTCACGGCGACCTCGGTGGGGCAGGACGGTCCGCCGGAGGCACCGCCCGGATCCGCCGGTGCGGTGGAGCCGGTCGAACGAACGGACACCGCGCGTGAGTTCGCCGCCTTCAGCGAGAGCCGGGCACGTGTCCTCGGGCTCGTCGGCGCGCCCGGCAGCGGCCGTACGACCGAGCTGTCGGCACTGGCCGCCCGCCGCTCGCGGGGTCCGGCACCAGCGCCCACGCTCTGGCTGCGCGGCGCCGATCTGTGCGACGACGACATGTCGCTGGCGGACGCGGCACGCAGGACACTCGCCCGCGCCGCCCGCATCGTGGCCGCCTCCGGCCGCTCCGGCCCCGCCGGCCCGGGCGACATCAGCCCGGAACGCCTCGCCCGCACCGCGGGCCGGCCCCTCCTGCTCCTTCTCGACGGCCCCGAGGAGATGCCGCCCGTCCTGGCCCACCGCCTCCCCGAGTGGACCGAGTCCACGGCGGCCTGGCTGCGGGAGACGGGGGCACGCCTCGTGGTGGCGTGCCGGGCGGAGTACTGGGAGCGGGCGGGGGCGGAGTTCCCGCGCGAGCTGCTGTACGGGGCGGTGGCGGGCGA